>JBFLWP010000017.1 GCA_040757595.1 Nitrospirota bacterium
AGTAAAGAACCCTGCCCTTCCGGGCAGGGCTTTTTAAACCAGGAGGACTCTCTCTCCTCCGCTACGCTACGGGCTGCCATTCATCCCCGCTCTTCCGAGCGGGGCATTCTTGGCAGGTTTCGTAAAGATTGGCATAGTCTTGCAGTGGTCGAGCGCCGGGAATCTGTTTGTTCCGCCGCTTGTCCTGAACCTCCTCCATGGCCACAGATGTATGCGACACGCAAGCAGCCTGACGGTTAGACAAAATGCCATGCTCTAGAATCGATGACACATTTTCGATGGGCGTGATGTAGTGCAGTTCAGCGATATCCGCCCGATTCACTCCTCTTCCCTTTCTGCTTCCTGCTCTATGCGGTACTCGCTGCCCAGTTCATGACAGATTCACTTCAAATATGCACACTATTAGGCAGGCAGAATACTCGCTTTGCCCCACGGTGACAAGGCGCAAGCTAGTCAGCGATCCGGCCGAAGCAGAAACAGATGGCCCGGCGTTTTGCCGCGCTGGTCGCTGTTGCCGAAGCGGGGGATGGCGGGAAACCGTGCCGTGCAGAGCCGGGCGAGCCGGCGCTCCGTGAGCTTGTCTCCTTCGGAGAGGAAGGCCGCCACTGGCTGCACGCGCGGATGGCTGGTCAGATGGTCGAGGTGCCAGCGCCGAGCTTTGTCGAGGCGCAGATGCCGAGCGAGCCGATGCCCCAAGGTTGCGGAGCGGCCGCGGGCCGACCCGACATAGCCGTAGAGACCAGGCGCAAAGGACAGGCGCCCCAACGCTCCGACCCGGATCGTCTCTCCCGGGACTTTCAGGACCAACAGGTAGACGCCCTGGGCGCCGGCCACCGGCTCAAGGGAGCTTACCCGCCTCAAACCCCAGGCTCGAAAGATCCTCGCTAAGGCGGGCGGCATCCTGCGGGCACTTCGCGCGTCCAGAGGAGGCACCGATATTCACCACTGCTCCCGTTTCGCCCGTTCCGCCAGGATGTCCGCGAGGCGGGTCGGCTCGGGAATCCGGTAGCCCTTGCCGCAGGCGAGGGCGATCTCGACGGCCCGGGCCAGGTTGATCCTGTGGCCGATCGAGACGAAGACGGGCCGCACCCGGTCTCTCGTGCGCAGCACGGACCCGATGACGCGCCCTTGACCATCATAGAGGGAGGAGGACGACCCGCGGGAGGCTCCCGGCTCGTCATAGGTGCCGAACAGGAGCGACTTGGCGCAGCCGATGGTGGGCCGGTCCAGGAGGACGCCGAGGTGGCAGGCGATCCCCGCGGCCCGCGGGTGGGCGAGGCCCTGGCCGTCCACGAAGATCACGTCCGGCTCGTGCTCGAGCTTGACAAAGGCCTTGAGCAAGGCGGGGGCTTCGCGGAAGGACAGGAGGCCCGGCACGTAGGGAAACCGCAGGCGGTCCGACAGGGTGACGGTCTCCACCGGCTCCAGGCCGGGGAACGAGAGGACGACGAGGGCGACGTAGATCCGATCGGCGGCCTTGTCGAAGGCGCAGTCCGCGCCGGCCACCAGCTTCGGGGTCTTCACCGCCCCCTTTGGGATGACCCGGATGCGCAGCCGCTCCTGGATCTTGACGGCTTCACGGGGGGTGACCTCCCAGGAGTGGAACGGATGGACCTTCATCGTCCGGCCGAATTCCGGCTACGATCAGCCCTCGTGCCGCGACAGGCGCGCAAGCCGTCCCTGCACGTGGGTCCAGTGCGTGCCGGGCCAGTAGATGCGCCTGCAGCCGGGACACCGGACGAAGGTTCGGTGCTGGGCGGCGACAAAGGGGGGAACGCGGAGGGTCGCTTCCTCATGCGCGAGCGGCTCCAGCAGCCGGTTGCAGACGACGCAGCGGGGATCGGTCCGGTCGTCCAGGGCCAGCCTGATCTGCAGCTCCCGTTGGAGCTGCCGCAACTGGTCCCCCAGGTCGTCGCTGGCCAGGAGGGTATGCCGGCCGCGCAGGACCTTCCGCTTGACCAGGTAGCCATCGCGCGTTAGGAGCCAGCGGTCCTCCAGAAGGACGCGCTCAATCAGCGTATGATCCGGCAAGGCCCGCTCATAGGCCGTGTCGTATCCCAACATGCGGAGCCAGCGGGCAAGCCGGCCGAGCATGGCATCGGCCAGAAAGGCTCTCGGACGGGCATCAGTCCCCATTCACGCCGTGTGACGACCGCCCTATTCCCCCCGCTCCCAGACCACCCGCACCAGCTTGTCCCCATGAGCCCAATGGTAGCGGGCTTTCCCGCGATAGGCCCGCTCCAATTCACGTCCCAACCGTTGCGCCAGTTTGACGTTGGTCGTGGTGACCTGCCACTCGCCCCGGTCCTGCTCGATCCCCATGATCCGCTCGAGCGGGTTGACGCCCTTCGCCCGGGTTTCTTCCTTGCGCAGCAGGCCGATGACGTCGTCCCGATGCGCGGCGAGCCCGGCCCAGCGCAGGGTCAGAATCCCCTCGGGATAACGGTCCCGAATCTTCTGACAGGCCGGGCAGGTGGTGAGCTTGACCTCCTTCCGGCGAGACAGCTCCGCGAAGCGGGCTTCGTCGAAGTGCCACCGCTTCTTCTCGAAGATGGCGTGGCATCCCTGACAGGCAGTGAAGCCGGTCTTCGGGCTCCGGACCGTGTACGGGTCCGCCTGCCTCGGGTTGATCCGTCGAGGGCTCGAAGGCAATCGCGGTTGCTTCCGGCCCGCTCCATGTTTCGCACGCTTCATCGTCATGAGGCTTCCTCCTTGTTCAATCCCCGCTCTTTTCGTACGCAAGGGGAATACCAGGCGGTCCTCAGAGGACCGGCGGGCCTTCACGAGCCGATTCGAGCGGTTAGGAGAAGCGCCAAATTCAGCGGGCGCCTCAAGCCCGGCGTAGCGGTCCGATATTACCCCAGCCGAGCGATCAAGACCGTCGCAAAATTCCTCATCGAGGTGCGGCCGGCGACGGGCTCGACCCTCCTTCCTCACGAGATGGCGAGCACCCCGGCCCCCTTCACCGTCCCGGCCTTGAGCTGCTGGAGCGCCTTGTTGGCCTCCTCCAGCCGGAACCGTTGCGTGTGGGGACGGATCGGGATGGCCGCCGCCTCCCGCAGGAGGTCCAGCCCGTCCTGCCTCGTGTTGGCGGTCACGCTTCTGACCACCCGCTCGCCGAACAGCTCCCGGTCGTAGTCGATCGCCGGGATTTTGGTCATGTGGATACCGGCGCAGGCGACCGTGCCGCCCTTCTCCAGAGCCCGCAAGGCCGGCGGAACCAGCTCGCCGGCCGGGGCGAAGATGATGGCTCCGTGCAGTTTCTCCGGCGGAGGCTCCGCTGCGCCGCCCACCCAGACCGCGCCCAGCTCCCGGGCCAGCGCCCGGTGCTCCTCGCGCAGCGAACACACGTAGACCGGGCAGCCCCAGTGCCGGGCCACCTGGATCGTGATGTGCGCCGAGGCCCCGAATCCATAGAGCCCCAGCCGCTGTCCCGGCCGGACACCGCTGAGCCGGAGCGCCCGGTAGCCGATGATGCCGGCGCAGAGGAGCGGCGCGGCCTCCTCGTCCGCGAAGGCGGCCGGGATCGGATAGGCGAAGGCAGCAGGCACGATCGCATACTCTGCATAGCCTCCGTCCTCGTGATAGCCGGTGAAGCGCGCCCGCTCGCAGAGGTTCTCCCGGCCGGTCCGGCAGAAATCGCAAACGCCGCACGTCTGCCGCAGCCAGGCGATGCCGACCCGGTCCCCCTCCTTGATCCCCCGGACCTCCCGCCCCACCCGCTCCGCGAGGCCCACGACCTCGTGGCCCGGCACGACCGGCCGTTTGGCTTCGGGCAGCTCCCCCTCCACGACGTGGAGGTCGGTCCGGCAGACCCCGCAGACCGTCACCCGCACCAGCACCTCGCCGGGACCCGGCTCCGGCCGAGGCAGCTCCTTGAGCGCCAGCGGGCTCGTCGCCACATCAGCGCTTCGCTCCAGCAGCATGGCATTCATCATGGACGAGGCCGATCGCGTCATGGCAGGTCGTCAACGCCGCAGGGCGTTCGCGGTCCATTTTCGCACGAGGACCTTGCGAATTTCCTCGGCAAGCAACAGACAGGCCGATCCCAGCATCAGCGGAGGCCAGACCCAGGCCGGCAGCGGCCCGGTGCCGAAGATCGCGTTCCCGATCGGGGTGTACACGATGAGGGCGAGCAAGGCCAGTTCGACTGCGATGCCCCACAGGATGAACGGATTGCTCAACAGCCCCAGGCCGAAGACTGAACCCCGTTCGGACCGGCAGGCGAAGACGTTGGCCACCTGCGCGATCACGATCGCCGCCAGGGTCACGGTCGTGGCCTGCCGGTAGAGCGGATCGGTCCAGGCCAGCGGCGCGCCCCAGGTCCACCCCTGCGCCAGCAGGAACCAGAAGAAGGCGGCCATCGCGATCACGGCCTCGATGAGTCCGAGGAACGCGTAGGCGCGGAGGAGGAGCGGGAGACTCAGGAGCCGCTCCGTCCTGGGCCGCGGCGGGGCTTCCATGATGCCGGCGTGGGGCTTTTCGGCGCCGAGTGCGAGGGCCGGGACCATGTCGGTGCCCAGGTCCACCGCGAGGATCTGCGGGACGGTCAGCGGCAAGGGGATCGCGAAGATTCCGTACCCCAGGTACGGCACGATCTCCGGCACGTTGCTGGCCAGCACGTAGGTGACGAACTTCCGGATGTTCGCGTAGACCGCCCGGCCCTCTTCGATCGCGTCCACGATCGAGGCGAAGTTGTCGTTGAGCAGGACCATGTCGGCGGATTCCTTCGCGACGTCGGTTCCCGCCACCCCCATCGCGATCCCGATGTCCGCCTTCTTCAGCGCAGGGGCGTCGTTCACCCCGTCCCCGGTCGCCGCCACCACCTCGCCCATTTCCTTCAGCGCCGTCACGATCCGCATTTTGTGCCGCGGCGCCATACGGGCGAACACCGGCTCGTGCCCCGCCGCCTTGGAGTCCGCCAGCAGCCGGTCGAGGGCCGCATCGCCGAGCCGGTCCAACTCGACGCCCTCGATCACCCTGCCCTCGGCCCCGGAACGGACGAGGCCGATCAGGCGCGCGACCGCCAGCGCGGTCAGCGGATGGTCGCCCGTGATCATGATGACGCGGATGCCGGCCCGTTGACAGCGCGCCACCGCGTCCGGCACCTCCCGGTGCGGCGGGTCCATCAAGGCGACCAGTCCCAGGAACGTGAGGTCCCGTTCCACGGTCTCCGAGCTCAGGTGCTCGGCGATCCCGGCTTCGATGTCCCGCGTGGCCACAGCCAGCACCCGGTAGGCCTGGTGGGCAAACGAGCGACTCCGCGCCAGAATCGTCTCGCGCTCTTCCACGGCCATGGGCGGCGTCTTCCCGTGCACCTGGGTCCGGCTGCAGAGCGGCAGCAGAACCTCCGGGGCCCCCTTCACGAAGGCGACCAACCGCCCTTCGACCCAATGGATCGTGGTCATCCGTTTGCGGTCCGCATCGAAGGGCAACTCGCCCATCCGTCGAAAGCGGTCCGTGAAACAACTCTCGCCGAGGCCGTGCAACGGCCCGTAGTGCTGCGCGAACTCGACCAGCGCCACTTCGGTCGGGTCCCCCGTCACGGACACCCGCACGCCGCCGCGCCGACCGCGCTTCACGTTGTTGCAGAGGGCGACGGCTCGGAACAGGGAACCCCAGTGGCGGAAATCGGGCGCCGGGCCCGGCTCTCCCTCCGCCTGCCTGACCAACCGGCCGTCCCGGACCGCGATCTCGTTTCCATCCACGTAGAGCCGCTCGACCCGCATGCGGTTCTCGGTCAGGGTCCCGGTCTTGTCGGTGCAGATCACCGTGGCGCAGCCGAGCGTCTCGACGGACGTCAACTGCTTGATGAGCGCCTTCCGGCGGGCCATCCGCTGGCTCCCCATCGCCAGCGCGAGCGTGACCGTCGGCAGCAGCCCCTCCGGCACGTTGGCGACGATGATGCCGATCCCGAAGACGGAGCTGACCCACAGCCCCATGCCCATCCAGAGCCCGATGGCGAAGAACAGCGCCCCCATGCCGGTCGCCAGCAGGGCGACGACGTGCGTGACCCGCACGATCTCCTTCTGCAGCGGGCTCAGGCCGGCCGACACCGTCGTCGCGAGGCGGGCGATCTTGCCGAACTCGCTGTTCGCGCCCGTGGCGAACACGACCGCGCGGCCGCGTCCGGAGAGGATCGTGGTCCCTGCAAAGACCAGGTTCGGCGCGTCGAGCGGGTTGCCCGCCCCCGCCGGCTCGGCGGTCCGCCGCTTGGGCTTGGCCTCCCCGGTCAGCGAGGAGTTGTCCACCCGCATGGCGACGACCTCCACCAAACGCGCGTCGGCCGGCACCTGCTCCCCCTCCTCGAGCAGCAGCAGATCCCCGGGGACGAGGGCATGGCGCGCAATCTGCTCCGGCTGTCCGGACCGGAGCACCCAGGCGGTCGCGGGAAGCAGCCGGTGGAGGGCCTGCACGGCCCGTTCGGCCTTGTACTCCTGGACGAAGGTGAAGAGGGCGTTGATCAGGATCACGCCGAGGATCGCCCAGCCCAGCGTGGCCATGCCCTGACCCGGCTGAAAGCCTTCGGCCAGGAAGGACAGCCCGGCGGCGAGCCAGAGGAGGATGGCGAGAAAATGCGTGAACTGCCGAAGAAACCGGCGGGGGAGCGACGGGCCTTTGATTTCCTGAAGGCTGTTCGGCCCGACTTGGGCCAGACGCCGGGCCGCCTCCTCCTGGGAGAGCCCGGTCGGGCCAGTCTGGAGGGCCTTCAGCGCTTCCTCGGGAGACAAACCGGAGAGGTCCATCGTGAACCAGCCGGACGAGAGCACCACGGCTTCACGGTCGGGTCAAGCCGAGCGGACCGCGCCGGGCTTCCGGCGAAACGGCAAGGAGAAGCGGACCTATTTCTTCGCGGCCGCCCGCCTCTCTGAGACCTTCGCCTGCTGCTGGGCGAGCGTCACGGCCGTGTATTCGATCGCCTCCTTGACGTTCTGCTTGGCCTTCGGCCAGAGGTTCTCCTGAATGCGCGGATCCGTCAGGATGACGTCCACCGCCGAGTTCACGAGGGTATCGGAGCCGAACTCCATCGCTTTCTTGAGCTCCACGCGGAGTATGTTTGCGATGATGCCGGCGCTCAGCACCAGCGCGGCCGAAAACACGATCGCCCAAGGAATCGCCCGCACGAACCCTTCGAGGAAGATCCGCCCCAAGCTCTTCTCGCCCATGATCCACCTCCCCGGCTAAGTGTTCTCCTGAGGCCCCCTGACCGGCCACAGAGGTAGCACGTTCGGCGGGAGATGTCCAACCGGCCGGGCTGTTATTCCCCCTTCAAGGCCGGCTTGCGCTTCCCCAGGAACGCACGGATGCCTCGCTACCTCTTCGCCCCCGCTTTCACGCCGGTCCCCGCTCCCGGCTGCCGGTTGAGCGCGCCGGCTGCGAACTCGATGGCCTCCTTTGCGTTCTGTTTGATCTTGGGCAGGAGTTGCTCGTTAAACGCCCGGTCGTGGAGGGCTTCCTGAATGGCGAAATGGAACGTGGCATGAGCCCCGTACTCCATCGCTTCCTTCACCTCCTGCCGGAGCATGTTCATGGCCGAGTTGACGACGAACAGCGACGCCAGCGTGAACATGACCGTCCACGGAATCGCCCGCACGAATCCCTCGACGAATATCTGGCCCAAGCTCTTCTCACCCATGACGCACCTTCTTGGCTAAAGAGTTCACTGCGCCCCCCTCACCGCGGGGGTTCTGCTCTCACCCGACTCCAATAGGCGTCCACTCGATCCTGGATGTGCCTGATCGCCGCCTCCTGCCTAGTCGGCTCGAAGAGATGCCGGAAACGCTCCTGCAGCCTGAGATAGTCTTCAACCGGACGGCGTTTGGGAACGTAGGTGTGCGTGACCTCGCCCTGCACCGCCTCCTTGAGCGGCCAAAGCCCGGTCTCGACCGCCAACCTGGCCACCTCGGGCGTCTGGAACGGATCGAACCCCCAGCCGGTCGGGCAGGGGGAGAGGGCCAGGAGCAGCTTGGGCCCGGCGATGCGCGAAGCCCGCGCCAGCTTTTCCGCCAGGTCGAGCGGGTAGCGGGCCGACAGGGTTGCGATGTAGGGCGGCCGATGGGCGCGCCAGATCTCGAAGATGTCCTTCTTCTCCCGGACGGTTCCCGCCGGATGCTGGAGGCTGCAGGGCGACGTGGTGGTGCGGGCCCCGTAGGGAGTGGCCGAGGAGAGCTGCACGCCGGTGTTGGCGTAGGCCTCGTTGTCGTAGCAGAAGTAGTAGAAGTCCAGATTGCGGCCGATCGCCGCCGACGTGGCCGAGAGCGCCATCTCGTAGGTAGTGCCGTCGCCGGCCAGGACGACGACCTTCAGGTCTTCCTCCTTCGGCAGCCGCCGCTTGGCGATTAGGACGTCCAGGGCGTCGCGGATTCCCTGGGCCCCGGCCGGCGCCGAGCCCATCGTCGTGTAGAGCCAGGACCCGTGAAACGGGGTGAACGGGTAGACCGCGAGCAGCGTGAAGCAGCCGGCCGCATTGACGAACACGACTTTCTCCCCGAGCACCTTGGCCGCCAGACGCAGGGTCTCCAGTCCGCCGCAGCCGGCGCAGAGCGACGTGCCGGGCAGGACCTGCTCTTCGAGGGGCAGTTGCTTGATCTTGCTGTACGTCTCGTGCGGCCAGGTCATGGTCTGCTCCGAAGCTATCAACTCTCCGCCATCAGCCCTTCGTGACTCGACGCGGAGATGGGGCGAAGGGGGGACGCGGGGATCTTTTCGTTTCGCCCCGTCGCCCTGTTTCCGTGTCGCCGCGTCGCTCGCACGAGAACGACTGACGGCTCACCTGTTTCCCGCAATCGTCACCCACTGGTCCATCTGGCGCCGGTCTTCCTCGGTATAGAGCAGGATGGGCCCGACGCCGCGCCCCCGCTCGCCCGCTTCGGCCATCCGGGCAAAAATCGCCTCGAACTCGCCCTCCGCAATGTTGCGGCCTCCCAGTCCTCCGACGAACGAGCAGAGGGCCCTAGGCCGATCCGGCTCGCCGCCGAGCGTGGCGGCCACCTCCTGATACAGGATGCCGCCGAGCCCTGGCGCCAGATTCTGATCCAGCACCGCCACGGTCCGGCGACCTTTCAACGCCTGCGTGATCGCCGCGGAGGGCCAGGGTCGGATGACCCGAAGGCGGAGCAGGCCCACGCGCCGGCCCCTCGCCCGCGCCGCGGCCACCGCAGCCTTGCCCTTCGTCGCGAAGGCGTTGCTCATCACGAGGACGTCCTCCGCATCCTCCAACCGGTACCCGTCCACCAGGTCATAGCGCCGGCCGAAGAGCCGCGCGAAGTCGTCCGCTGCTTCCTGGTGAACCGCCAAGGCGTTCATGGCCGCCAGGTGCATCTGATAGCGGAAATGGGAGTAGCCGACCGAGTTGAGCACGGCGACCCCCAGGGCCTGGGGCCGCGAGGCCTTGAAGCCCAGGTGCGACGGACGGTAGGGCGGGAGGAAGGCCCGGACCCGGTCCGGCTCCGGGCGTGAGACCGGCTCCCTCGTGAACGAGAGGTAGAAGCCGTCCATGTTCACGATGGCCGGAAGGCAGACCCGTTGGTCCTCCGCGATGCGATAGGCGATCAGGATCGAGTCCAGCACCTCCTGGCAGGTCTCAGCATGGATCTGGAGGAAGCCGGAATCGCGCGCGGCCAGCACGTCGTTGTGGTCCGACTCGAGGGTGATCGGCGCGGCCAGGGCGCGGGAGACGTTCACGAGCACCAGCGGCACGCGCCAGCCGGCCACCGTGTAGAGAACCTCGAACGCGTACAGGAGCCCCTGGCTGGAGGTGGCGGTGAAGACCCGCGCCCCGGCGGCGGCGGCGGCCCCGGCGGCCGTCATCATCGAGTGCTCGGAGTCCATCGTGACGAAGCGCGCGGCCAGGTCGCCGCGCTCGCACCAGCCGGCCAGCGTCTCCACGATCTCCGTCTGGGGCGTGATCGGGAAGGCCGGGACGTAATCCACCTCGGCCAGGCGCGCGCCCCAGGCCGCCGCCAGGTTGCCGGTCAGCAGCTCGCCGCTCATCGTCATGAACCGTACCTCGTCGTTCGTATCTCGTCGCTCGTCCTCACGAACTGCGCCTCACGAGGCCCGCTTCACGTTCGGAGATCAGGGCGAGCGTCGGACATTCCTCCACGCAGAGCAGGCAGCCCTTGCAATGGTCATAGTCGATGAGCGGGTGGGTGGCGCCGGTCATCCGCACGGCTCCGTCGGGACAGTGCAGGTAGCACATCCAGCAACCGATGCACTTCTCCGGATCGAGCACCGGCCGGAAGGTCCGCCAGCCTCCGGTTTTCCGGACCGTGACGTTGGCCAAGGCCGAGATCCGCGCCGTTCCGCTCGTCGGCGGCTCATAGGTCGGCGTCCGGAGCGAGGCCGGCTGGCCCGGCCGATCCCCGTTCTGTCGGAGCGGGACCGGTTGGACCAGCTCGAAGCAGGCGTGCGCCATCGAGAGATTCTGCTCGATGACCGGAACGGGCAGGCCCAGCTCACCGAGCTCCATGACGAGGGCCGTGCGGAGATTCGTTTCGCTCAGCCCGACCAGGCGGGCCGCGACGGCTCCCAGCGGGCCGCTCAGAGCCCCGGCCTTGCCGAGCTGGGCCAGGACGAGGCCGGTCAGGTCCCCGGTCAGGAGCCGACCGGGGCACGGGGCCCGTTCCAGGAGCTGCGTGACCGCCTGCTCGCTGTTCACGAAAACGACGGTGTCCGCTTCCACGCCGTCCCCCACGTGCGCCGCCGGATCGGCGAGCAGCGAGTCGTCCGCGACGACCACCAGGTCGGGCCTGGCGATCATCCCCCGCTCCCGGATCGGCGCCCGATCCAGCCGGGCAAAGGCCGTCATCGGTGCGCCTCGCCGTTCCGCCCCGTACAGCGGCGAGTCCTGCGCCATCCACCCCTCCAGAAAGGCGGCGGTGGCGACGAGGCGCGCCGCGGTCTTGGCTCCCTGTCCGCCCCGTCCGTGAAACCTGATCCTGACCATGGCTCCTCTGGAGAAAATAGCTAATAGCGGGCAGCCAGCGGCTCATAGCTATTCGCTATTCACTGCCAGCTATTTCTACAAGGGATGTGCCACCGGTCTGGAAAAGCGACCGAAGCGGCCAGCGGGAGGATACCTTCACCCTTTCAAGGAGATGGACTGGCGTGCCCCGGTCCCTTCCTCGTCTGTGTGTAGCGTCTTGGCGCTTTCTCCCTGCCAGCCCTGTAGCAAATTTCCTCAAGGCCATGAGGGGTCTTGCAGCAGAAGCCTGCAACCGGTGCGATTTCTTTGCAGAGTCCCGACTGCTCCCCTCCTGGCCGCACATGGCCGCGTCTTTGCTTCTCCGAGGAACGGTGGGCTCTCCCCGCCCGGAGGATTCGTTCATGACTTCGAGCATCGTGATCCAGGAATCTCCCGCCGCTCCGGTGGAAGACCAGCGGATCGAGATCGTCGAACGGAAGGGCATCGGCCATCCGGACACGATCTGCGACGCGGTGGCGGAACGGGTCGCCGTGGAACTGTCCCGCGCCTACGTCAGATCCTTCGGGCGCATCCTTCACCACAACATTGACAAGGGGCTGCTCGTGGCGGGCCAGGTGGATGTGCGGTTCGGAGGCGGGCGGGTCGTGGAGCCGATGCGCCTGATCATCGGGGACCGGGCCACGGACCGCATCGAAGACAAGGTCCTGCCGGTGGGCCGGATCGCCAAGGAGGCGGCCCGGGACTGGTTCAAGCAGAACCTCCCCTCGCTCGATCCGGACCGGCACTTCCGCTACCAGGTCGAATTGAAGCCCTGCTCCGCCGAGCTTGGCGCCATCTTCGCCCCGCGCCGGGGTCCGATGGTCGCCAACGACACCTCGGCCGGGGTCGGCTACGCGCCGTTGACGCCGACGGAGCGACTGGTCCTGAGCGTCGAGCGGTTCCTCAACGGGCCGCTCTTCAAGAGCGAATTCCCGGAGACCGGCCAGGACGTCAAAGTCCTGGCGGCCCGCCTGGGCCGGGACCTTTCGCTGACCGTCGCCATGCCCCTGCTGGCGGCTCACGTCGGCTCCGAGGCCGCCTACTTCCGGCTCAAGGCCCGCGCGCACCGGGCCATCCAGGGGTTCGTCCAGGGACAGCCGCACGGGTGCCGGCGGGTGCTGGTCCAGTTGAACGCGCTGGACCGTCCCGGCAGGGGGCTCGACGGCGTCTACCTCTCGCTGCTGGGGACCTCCGCCGAGCAGGGCGACTCGGGGCAGGTCGGCCGCGGCAACCGGGTGTGCGGCGTGATCGCGCTGAACCGCCCGATGAGCGGCGAGGCCGCGGCCGGGAAGAACGCGGTGAGCCACGTGGGGAAGATCTACAACGTCCTGGCGCACCAACTGGCGATGCGGATCCACCGGCAGGTGCCGGGCGTGCGGGAGGCGACGGTCTGGCTGTGCAGCGCGATCGGCCAGCGCATCGACCGCCCGAGCCTCGCCGCGGCGCAGGTGAGCCTGGCTCCCGGGATTCCGCTCAGGCGCGTGCAGCCCCAGATTCAGGCGATCATCCGGCGCGGGCTGGCGGAGATCGGCCCGTTCTGCGACGACCTGTCCCGGGGCAAGTATCAGGTGTATTGATGCGGGAGGCGTTGTTCTACGAGGTCGAGGCGGACCGGCGGGTCCGCTGCACCCTGTGCCCGCACTTGTGCACGGTCGCGCCTGGGCGCCGCGGGGCCTGCGGGGTGCGGCTCAACCGGGAGGGGAAGCTCTACACGCTGGTCGCCGATCGGGTGGTCTCCCAGGAGATCGACCCGATCGAGAAGAAACCGCTCTTTCATGTTCTCCCCGGCTCCTCGGCCTACTCGATTGCGACCGTCGGGTGCAACCTGCGCTGTCAGTTCTGCCAGAACTGGCAGATCTCCCAGGGGCCCAAGGGGCGCCAGGCCGAGCCGTCGGACTTCCGCTGCGAGCCCCTGGCCGATGCGGCGCCGGACCGGACGATGGGGCTCCCCGTGACGCCCGAGTCGGTGGTCGCCGACGCCCGCGCCAGCGGCTGCGAGAGCATCGCCTACACCTACACGGAACCGACGATCTTTTTCGAGCTGGCCTTGGAGACCGCGAAGGCCGCCCGCGCCGCCGGCCTGAAGAACCTCTTCGTCACGAACGGCTTCATCACGCCGGAGCCGCTGCGGATGATCGCGCCCTACCTGGACGCGGCCAACATCGACTTGAAGGGCTTCCGCGACGCCTATTACAAACGGGTCTGCGGGGCCCCGCTCCAGCCGGTTCTGGACGCGATCCGGTTGTACAAGCAGCTCGGCGTCTGGATCGAGCTGACCACCCTGCTCGTCCCGGGCCGGAACGACGGGGAGGAAGAGCTGCGGGAACTGGCCGGGTTCATCGTGGCCGACCTGGGCGACGAGGTGCCCTGGCACATCAGCCGCTTTTTCCCGGCCTACAGGATGGAGCAGGTGCCCGTCACGCCGATCGAGAGCCTCCGCCGCGCCGAGCGGATCGGGCGAGCGGCTGGGCTCAAGTACGTCTATCTCGGCAACCTGTTCGACCACGAAGGGATGGACACTCAGTGCCCCGGCTGCGGGACGCGGCTGATCCGGCGGGCCTGGCTCTTCACGGTGGAGAACCGGCTGGCGGACGGGGCCTGCCCGGCCTGCGGAAGACGGATCCCGGGGGTCTGGAAATAATCATCGTGAGAGGTGAGACGAACCCATTCATTATTCGCCTTCCGGCGTCTTACGTCTCACGTCTCACGTCTCACGAGCTATGGTGACCACCGAGCAGAAGCGCGACTATTACGAAGTCCTCGGAGTGGACCGGTCCGCCACGCGCGACCAGATCAAACAAGCCTATCGCAAGCTCGCGCTGCAATACCATCCGGACCGGAGCAAGGATCCGAACGCCACGGCCAAGTTCCGGGAGATCGCGGAGGCCTATGCGGTCCTCTCGGACGAGAACAAGCGGAAGGAATACGACGCGACGGGCCATGCGGGGGTCCGCGAGCGCTGGACGGACGAAGACCTCATGCGGGACTTCCAGTTCGGCGACTTCTTCGGCGGGCGGTTCGGCGACCTGTTCGGAATCTTCGGGGACGCCCTCGGCCGGGGAGCCAGGCCCGGCCGCGAACCGTCGCGGGGCCTGGACCTCCGCTACGACCTGGACCTGACGCTCGAAGAGGCGGCCAGGGGAGGAGACCGCGTGATCCACGTCACGCGCTCCGAGAAGTGCCCGACCTGCGGCGGGAGCGGTGCCAAGCCCGGGACCAAGCCCGTCACCTGCCCGGCCTGCGGAGGGACCGGGCAGACGCAGCAGGTCCGGACCGGGAAGGGCATGAAGGTCGTCACGCTGACGACCTGCAATCGGTGCCGCGGGCGGGGCCAGTGGATCGAGTCCCCCTGCCCGTCCTGCCAGGGCAACGGGCTGCGTTTCGTGCCCCACAGCCTCAAGGTGCAGATCCCGGCCGGCGTGGACGACGGAACGGTCATCCGGCTGGCCGGCCAGGGCGAAGCCGCCGCGGACGGGAGCCAGCCGGGCGATCTTCTGATCCGGACGCACCTCCGCCCCCACCCGGTCTTCCAGCGTCAGAACGACGACCTCTACACGGCCGCATCGATCGGGATTGCCGAGGCCGCGCTCGGCACCAGCCTCATGGTTCCGTCCCTGGGAGGAGGAACGATGCAGGTGAAGATCCCCCCCGGCACTCAGAGCGGCACCTCCCTCCGCCTGGCCGGCAAGGGCATGCCGCGGCTCGGCGGCAAGGGCAAGGGCAACCTGTACGTGATCCTGGAGGTCCGCACGCCCACCGACCTCACCCAGCGGCAGCGGGAGCTGCTCGACGAGTTCGCCCGGCTGGAAACGAGCAAGAAACGATGAATGGGGAACGATGAATGCGGAGCTGACGAGGTGACGATGTCCGAGAAAGATCGCGTCAAGAAGGAAGTGTGCGCGGCCTTCGAACGGGAGCGTCGCATCAACCTGCACCGTTTTCCGGTCACGATCGACTACCGGGACGGGGTCCTGACCCTGGAAGGCGAGGTCGAGCACGTGGCCGCCAAGAAGCTGGCCATGGAGCTCGCCATCGCCGTGCCGGGCGTGACCGGCATCGTGGACCGGCTCCGCGTCGCGCCGGCGACGCGCATGGGGGACGGAGCGATCCTCGACGCGGTGCGGGACGCCCTGCTGCAGGAGCCGGCCCTGCAGAGCTGCACGATCCGGGTCCTGCGCAAGGGCCAACGGGAGACCGTGCGGGAGGTTCAGACGGAGCCCCACGGGGTCATCGACGTCTCGGTGGCCGACGGGGTCGTGCTGCTGGACAACCACGTGGCGAACCATGTCCAGAAGCGCATCGCGGGCGTGCTGGCCTGGTGGGTGCCCGGGAGCCGCGACGTGATCAACGGCATGGAGGTCGTGTCCGAGCAGCCGGATTCCGACGAAGAGATGGCCAAGGCGGTGCGGCTGGCCCTCAAGGAGGATCGCCTGATCCGGTCTGACGAGATCCGCGTGGCCGTGGCCCGCTCGGTCGTCACGCTGGAGGGGACCGTCCCCAGCGAGGCGCAAAAAGAGATGGCGGAGTTCGACGCCTGGTACGTCTTCGGCGTGGACCAGGTCGTGAACAAGCTCGAGGTGCGGTAGCTTGATCTCCCGCACCGGGCCTAGAGCACCTGCGTTACGAGCGAAATGATGCACTTCACCCATGGCACCGGAGGACGAACGGCGGTAAGGATAAACCGAGCGGAGGGGCGGGCCAGAGGAACACCACCAAACAGGGGATTGCGCGCTGAGGCGATGGGCAGGCCCCGCCGAGACTGGCTCCGGCTGGGAAGCCGTGCCCCTCTCCAAGATCCCCACCGTAACCGGCGAGACTCTCCCGACCCCTCCGCTCTTCCTCGGTCGAGCAACGAACGGACGTGCAGCGAAGAGACGGATGGTCATTTCAGGTCAGGGGGAGTCGGATCTTGGCCGGGGCTCTGACGGCACCCCTGGGAAGGAGGAGGCATGAGACGCACGGAGTACATGGTCAAGGGATGCGATCCGGCAACCCTGACGGTGAGGCAGCTCATGGAAGACGCGGTCGTCACCTGCAGTCCCCAGGCTAGCGGGTTCGACATCGCCCGTATCCTGAGCGAGTGGAACTTCGGCAGCGTCCCGATCGTGGACGAGGACAAGACGCTGATGGGGCTGGTCAGCGAGTCCGACCTGCTCGATGCGGTGATCGCCGGCAAGGACCTGCGGACGATCAAGGCGTCGGACCTGATGACCAAGCAGGTGGTCACCGCGAGCGAGGACACGACGCTGGTGGACCTCGCCACCTTGTTCCAGGACCGCTATTTGATCCGTGTGCCGGTGGTCAACGGAAGGAAGCTGGTGGGAATCGTCGCCAGACGCGACATCGTCTTCGGCTATGTGAAGGCGCGCTCCGACTACTGGCCGTGACCGTTCCCCGGTGTGTTGTTGGGATCCGCGAGCGGGCGCTTCGTCCACGAAAGTGCGATGGAGCGCCCGCTCGGGATCGGTCAGGCCGCCCGGGCCACCGGCCATGCCAGACAGTGCTTGTCGCACGTCACTGGCCCGCCGTTGAAGGCGGAGCACCGGACGACCTCGTAAGGCGTGTCGTCGCTGAGCAGCATCTCGACCGCGACGTCCTTGCCGTGCGTGTCGCAGCGGGTCTCCAATTTGCGGGTGGACAACCGGCCTTCCATCAGCCCCATGCCCGCGGCAACCACCAGCATCGCGCCCGCGCCCAGCACGATGATCGCCAGGAACGCCCCGTCGCCGATGGATCCGAAGCCCCAGGCCGGCTCCCGATGGACGATCGGCGCCGGCGTCGCCCGATCCCCGAGCCCCGCCAGCACGGTCGTCGCCGCCGTCACGGTCGTCAGAGAGGCATCCGGCTCGATCGCCGCCCGCTCAAGCGCCTGGGTGGCGGCCAACAGGGTCCGCCCGTAGCCGGTCTCCGCCGCCTCCATCTCCCGGCCCAGCGCCTGCGTACCCGACACGATCATCTGCCCAAGCTCCGGCTGGACTGCGCGCTCGGCCTCGCGCTCCATGGCCTGGAACTCGGCCCTTCCCCAATCCGAGGGGAGCTTGAACCGCGCTTCAAGGAACTCCCTTCGCGTCGCCGCGAGCGCCGCGGCGTTCTCAGCCACGTCGGCGACAAAGCCCGTCTCCCTGGGCTTCACCTGCGTCAGCCTCCTGACCGCCTTCCCCATCGCGACCTGCGTGACTTCGCGAGCCGACGCCGCCCGGTCCGCGGCCGCGCCCGCCACCGTGATCGCCTTCACCAACTCTTCCTGGAGAAACGCTATAGGAGTCTCCGGCTCGGTCGGCGCCAGGGGGCCGCGGTCAATCCCCAGGTACGCGAAGAAGAAGACGGCGCTGGCTGTCACCGTGACCGCCCCGGCCATCGCGGCCATGTCTATGTGATCCAGACATCTCATCGCCGCACCTCCTTGCTGTCCTCACCACAACTTCTCCTCTTCCGTTCGTTTCGTCCGCCTAGCCGCTCAAGACAGGAACGGGCTTCGTCCGGTTCACCTGTCGGTCAGAGCGTCTCACCCCTCGCACATTTCACTTCCGTCGCTGAGCGCCCTAGCCGCCGGGTCCATGGTCCCACACTTCGTCGTCCCAGTAGTCAAAGCCGCCCTTCGACAGCTCCGGGTTGTGGCGCATCACATTGTGGTACTTGCCCGGCGTGACCTTTCCGCAGAAGTCGAATAGCTCCTTCGCGGACCAGCGGGGAATCCCGCCGCCCCTCGCATCTGCTTCCAGGATATCCATCAGCCCGTTCATCGCATCGTAGGTCGCCTTCAGATCGTTGGCCTCAAACGCGATCCGCACGACGCCGAGCTGAGCCCATGCCGGTTTGTACGCTGCCTCTCGCCCTTCGGCCCTGGCCAAATCCTGATGGTCCCGCATCAAGGCGGTGATCTCATCGAGCCACAATCCTTGCGCGGCTTCGACGACGAGCGGCGTCAGCGCCACCATCACCCAGCCGGCCAGGGCGGCCAACCACATCCTATGGTTCAAGTTCCACGTCATCGCTCCTCACCTCCCTTCCTCTCCTTCTTCCTTCCGCGCATGGTGAACAGGACGAAGCAAGAACTTTCTCCCTCCTATCCCTGGACCTTGGCCACCCTCGCCCCGGCGACACGACCCCGTGGCTTCCAGTGCCGGCTGACGTCGTGGTAGGCCGCCGGCGTGACCCGGTAGCAATAGTCCCAGATCGCTTCCGCGGTCTCGTCACTGATGCCGCCTTCCCGCGCTTCCAGCATGTCCATCAGGCGATTCATGGCCACATAGGTCCCGCGGTGATCGCCGGCCCGATACAGGTGTCGGACCAAGGCAAGCTGCCCCAGATAAAGGTCGAAATTGCCCCACGGTTCATAGGGAGGCGACGTTCCCCACTGGGCCAAGCTCTTCTGAAGCAGCACGAAGCCCGTGAGCTGATCGAGCCAGGCTTCGTCGCGTTCCATCCCGCTCTCTCGAGGCATCAGGACCAAAAACGCGACCACCCCGGCCCCCAGCAGCACCGCCGCCCATCGGCTTACTCGCGCAACCCTCCTCATGGCAGCTTCCCTGGCTCCCCCGGCCAACTCCCTTTCCAGGAACCGACGACCGGCAAGCATCTTTCTTCACGGAAGCAGGTTAAACCGACAGACCGTCAGCGACAATGAGCCGGTTGCATCATTTTGGCGGTAACGCAGCGGCACCACGGCTATCGGCCTTCCCTCTGCGCGCGACGCAGGGAGGCGGCAAGAGGGACGCGGGGACACGGTGACGCGGCGAGGGAAGAGGAGCTGACTGCCGAAAGCTCGCCTACGAGGCGGGAGAACGGGGTGGGAACGCGATCGCCAGGGCTTCAAGCCTGGTGTGGGCTCCGAGTTTCTCCAGAACGTGCTGGATATGATTGCGGACGGTGGCCTGGCTGACAAAGAGGGCCTCGGCGATGGCCTTCGTGCCCTTGCCCGAGGCGAGCAGCCGGAGCACTTCAGCCTCGCGCTCGGTGAGGGGAAGGCTGGAGGGGATCGGCGGCGGCTCCTCCTGGTACGGAGCGCCACTTGCCGATCGGAGGCTGCACACCGCCGAACGGAGCTCCTCGACCAACTGGCGGACTTTGGCCTGCTTGGTGATGTCGCGGAACAGGTGCGCGGCCCAAAACCGGCCTTTCCTCCCGGTGGGGACGGGAAGGGAGCTGATGTTCAGCCAGACCATCCGACCGGCCTTGGTGCGGGTCTGCATGTCGAAGTTGCGCACCGAGCGGCCGGCGGCGACCCTGGTCCCGATGACACAAGACGCCGAGCACAGGGGATGGCCGCCCAACGTCTGCCCGCGGAACACGTCGTGACACGGACGGCCAAGAACCGCCTCGGCCCGAAAACCCAGCATCCGCTCCGCGGCCCGATTCCAAAACACCACCCTCCCCTGCTCGTCAACGAGCATAGCCCCATCGGCGGCACCGGCGAGCATGGACAGGACCTGCTTCATGGGCCCCTCGGGAAGGACGCCTGTGACTCATTCATTGTACAGCTTTGCTGCACGAGATGTGCCCGATCTTCATCCTACAGCCCTGCGGATTTCCCCGCCGATGGCCCGTCCCTGTAGCCTTTCGCATCAGAACCCGAACTTATGACTGTAGACATACTCCGCAAAGCCCCCCTCCCTTCCCGCTTGACCCACGGCCAAGTGGCCATAGGCGCGGGGTTCCTCGTGCGATTGATCCCTTGGCACATCGCTTGCGGGAGAGATAGGATCGTGCACAAGCCGGCGCGCGAAGGCGGACGCTTAACCGATCGGCAGGAGGGAAGAGAGATGGCGAAACAGAAGGCGGCGATGAGCGACCGGCAACTGGCTGACTTCAGCCGGCTGACCGTGGCGCGGTTCATGGAGAGGGACGTGCAGGTCGGCCACCGGCACACGAAGGCCGACGTGCTGGCCTCGCAGATGATCGAGGGATTCGGCGCCGTGCCGATCGTAGACGAGCAGCAGCACCTCGTGGGGATCGTCAGCGAGTTCGACCTCCTGGGCGCCCTCGAGCAGGGCCGTCGGTGGGGCGACGTTTCGGCCCAGGATCTCATGTCGCCGAACCCCTACTCGGTCCGGCCGGAGACGGACCTGGGCACCCTGGTCCACGTCCTCCGGGCCAGCCAGCTCATCCGGGTGCCGGTCGTGGATGCGGCCGGCAAGCTGGTCGGGATCGTGGCGCGGCGCGACATCCTGCGCGGCTATTTGAACTACGGCATGTCGCCGAACCTATGAAAAAGCGCCGTCTCAAGCTCCCCATCCGGCTCACGGCCAAGCCGACCCGGCCGCACAGCACCAAGAAGGGGGCGCGCGGCTACAGCCGGCCTCGGGCCAAGGCGGAGGCGCGGCGCGAGCAACGCGTTGAACCGTGATGGGTGCTGAACGAGAGGGCGACGACGCGAGGCAAGAGGTTTTCTCTGACGACCCTTCGCCGCGCTCGTCATTTCATAAGAAAGGAGGTATGAGTTATGGCAGGGAAAGGAAAGGAGAAGAAGGAATCCAGAGCGCTGACCCCCAGAAAAGCTCCCGAGCTGATCCCGCGCCGTGAGGAATTCGACCGCTGGTTCGACCGGATGGTCGAGGAGTTCTGGCACCGGCCGTTCCCCGGTCTCTTCCATCCCGAACGGTGGTGGCCCGCCCGAGCGGTCTCCGTCCCGTCGCCAGCCTTGGACGTGTACGAAGAGAAGGACGAGGTCGTCGTGAAGGCGGAGCTGCCCGGCATGGCCAAGGAAGAGATCGAGGTCAACCTGGCGGGCGACGTGCTGACCATCAAGGGCGAGAAGAAAAAGGAGGAGGAGATCAAGGAAGAGGACTATCGGTACCGCGAGCGGTCCTACGGCTCGTTCGCCCGGAGCCTCGAGCTGCCCTGCGAGGTCAAGGCCGATCAGGTCAAGGCGACGTTCAAAGACGGCGTCCTGGAGGTTCGTCTGCCGAAGACCGAGGAAGCCAAGAAGCAATCGGTCGCGGTCAAGATCGACTGACGGATGGCGGCTGAACCCCGTTCCCGCGGTCCGCGGTTTCGGGTGAGCGCCCGCGTTGCGGCATGATCCGCCCGCCGTAGTTCGAGAGGCGGGCGGCACATGCCAGGCGAGGGTTGGAGGGGACGATGGGCACCTATGTCATGCTGACCAAGCTGGCGCCGGACGCGCTGACCCGCCCGGGCGCGGTGTCAGGGTTGAACAAGAAGGTCGAGAGCCGCATCAAGAAGGAATGCCCCGGGGTGAAATGGCTGGCCAACTACGCCGTGCTGGGACCCTGCGACTATCTGGACATCTTCGAGGCGCCCGACTCCGATACGGCCACCAAGGTCGCGCTGCTCGTCCGCTCGTTCGGCCATGCCACCACGGAAACGTGGGTGGCGACCCAATGGGACCGGTACGAAGGACTGGCCAGGCGGCTGAAGGGCTGAGTGCGGGGCAGGCCCGTCGCCGGGCCTCGGACAGTCTGTGGGTGGATGTTTCCACGCCGATGACCGCGCGCTCGTCCGGCGTCCGGCACGGCCGCCGATCGGGGCGAGGTCTCGTCCTCGTCGCTTGCGCGACCGTCCTGCTCACCGCGCCGGCGATCGCGGCGGTGTCGCCGACCGAAACCGTCAGGACCACGATCAACGAGGTGATCCGCATCCTCTCCGACGAAGACATGAAGAAGCCCGAACGGCTCAAGGAGCGCCGCAAGCGGCTCGAAACGGTGATCGGGAACCGGTTCGATTACGAGGAGATGTCGAGGCGGACCCTGGCGGCGCACTGGAGCAAGCTCACCGAGGCGGAGAGGCGGGAATTCGTCGAGTCGTTCCGCGCCTTTTTGTCGGCCACCTACGGAGGCAAGATCGAAGGGTATTCCGGCGAGCAGGTCGAGTACCTCCAAGAGCGGCGCGAGGGGAATTACGCCGAGGTCCGGACCCGAATCGTCTCGGACAAGCTCGTCCTGCCGATGGATTACCGTCTCATGAGCAAGGAGGGGGACTGGCGCGTGTACGACGTCGTGGCCGACGGCGTCAGCCTGGTGAAGAACTACCGGGGCCAGTTCGACAAGGTCCTCCGCGAGTCCTCCTATGCGGCGCTGGTCGAGAAGCTCCGGAAGAAGTCGGAGGACAGCGGCTCCCCGAAGGCCGAACGGGAGAGATGATGCGGGATGGACGGCCGGCGGCTTTCTTGTTGGTCATGGGAGCGCTGCTGCTGACGTCCTGCGCCGGCCCGCTCAAGCAATGGGGGGCAGAAACCTCGCTCGTTTCGAAGAAACCGTCGTTCAAGCCGGTCGCCTTGGAGCGGGAGCGGGTTGCGGTGTTGAGCGCCGTCGTGGGGTTCGGACTGGAAGGGTACAGTCATCAGGTTTCACGTTCTCTGTTCAGCGCGCTGGCCAAAAGCCAATTCTCGGCAGCGGCAATCTCGCCCCAGGAGGCGCTGAGCCTGATCAACCAGGCCGGGCTGGCCAAGGACTACGCGACGGTGGTATCGGAGTACATCCGGAGCGGGATCATGGACCGGGCCGTGCTGGAAAAGGTAGGCCGGGCGCTCCAAGCCGGCTATGTCTTCCAGCCCAGCATGGCGGCGTTCAGCCAGCACATGTCCGGTCGGCTCTCCTTCTTAGGGCTACGCATCTTCCAGACCCGCATCTCCATGCTGCGCCTGTCCCTGGAGCTCTGGGACACCCGCTCGGGGGAGATCGTGTGGGAAGCCTCCGGGGAGATGACCCTGGCTGGCGAGGACATCCGCGAGTTCCGAATCCCCTTCGAGGAAATTGCAGAACATCTGTGGGAGCGCATTCTCCAGGACCTTTCGACCGACGGCCAGGAACCTGCCCCAGGTCCGTCACAAAGCGAGGAGACCCATGACGAATCACGTTAACGTGCCCAGATCGACCGTCCTCGGATTAGTCCTCGTCACAGCCCTCTTAGCAACCGGCGCGGCCGACGCGATCTCCCCGGCCCAAATCGCGGAGGAGCAACGGATCGAGGTCATCATCAGGAACTATGAGTTCCAGTTGACCCAGCCGACTCCCATCAGGCGGGGCTTGCCCGCCGTCATCATCCTGCGCAACCAGGACATCGTCCGGCACGGCTTCACGTCGGCCGCGCTGGGCGGGCTGCTGGTCCACGGGGAGGGCGAAGGGATCGCCTCCTACGGCAAGGGGCTCGAAGGGTTCTACGTGGACCCGGGCAAGACCCTGGTCATCCGGTTTACGACCGAGCGCCCCGGGAGCTTCTCCTTCCGTTGCGACCTCCACCCGCAGATGAAGGGGGAAATTTTCCAGATGGAGATCCCCTCGGCCTGACAGGATGGCCACGCTCCGCCTTCTCTCTCACGCGCCGCCATGAGAATCGTGGGGCACCTGGACATGGACGCCTTCTTCGCGGCGATCGAGGAACGGGACACGCCTTCGCTGCGCGGGCTCCCGCTCGTCGTGGGGGCCGATCCCCGCGGCGGCAAGGGCCGGGGCGTGGTCTCCACCGCCAACTACCGGGCGCGGGAGTACGGCATCCATTCCGCCCTGCCGATCTCGCAGGCCTGGCGCCTCTCCCAGGCGGCCGCGCGCCGGGGAAAGCCCCCCGCCGCGTTCCTCCCGGTGGACATGGAAAAGTACGCGCGCGTTTCGAACCGCGTCATGGAAATCCTGCGCCGGTTCGCGCCGGTGGTGGAGCAGGCCAGCATTGACGAAGCCTACCTCGACCTGAGCTCCACCGGCTCCTATGTCGGGGCCGAAAGCCTGTGCCGCGCGATCAAACGGGCGATCAAGGACGAAGAGCAGCTCACGGCCTCGGTGGGCATCGGCCCCAACAAGCTGGTGGCCAAGATCGCCTCGGGCCTGCACAAGCCGGACGGCCTGACGGTCGTGCCCGACCAGGAGGTCGAAGCGGTGCTCGCACCGCTCCCCGTCCGGACCATTCCCGGCATCGGGCCCAAGACCGAGGCGGCGCTCGCGAAGCGGGGCATCGGGCTCGTCCGGGATCTCATGCGCTGTTCCCAGGCCGAGCTGCAGGCCCAGTTCGGGAAACGGGGCCTCGACTTCTACGAGAAGGCGCGCGGCAGAGACGAGGAACCGGTCCAGGAAGCCTATGAGGTGAAATCCGTCGGTGAGCAGGAGACCTTCGATCAGGACACCCGTGATCCTCTGTTTCTCACCGAGCGGCTGACGGTCATGTGCGAAGAGGTCATGGCCCGGTTGCGCGAGGAGGGGTTCGCTTCGTTCCGGACCGTCGTCCTGACCGTCCGGTTCGCCGACTTCGAAACGATTTCGCGGGCCCATACCCTGCGCGCTCCCGCCGCCTCGCTCAACCCGCTCAAAGTCGAGGCGATGAAGCTCTTGATGCCGTTCCTGGACCGGCGCGAGAATCCGGGCCACAAAAGAATCCGCCTGCTCGGGATCCGCGTCGAAAAATTGCAGCGGGAGCCCGCGCCCTCGTCTCACGATGAAAGGAGATGACGATGCACTTCCTGCTCGCCCTCGACGAATCTCGGTACGCGGACGCCATCGTCGCGTGGATGGCGCGGTTTCCCCATCCCGTCGGCAGCCGGCTGACCCTCGTCCACGTGCTCGAGCCGTGGGACGTTCCGAAGACGGTTGCCCAAGCGGATCGGACGGCGCTCCAGCGCCGCCGGGATGCGGGTGCGCAGTCGTTGCTGGCCCGGGCCGCCCATCGGCTCTGGAACGCCTACTCCGGCGTCGAGACGATCGTTCTGGAAGGGCTTCCCATCTACGAGTTGCTGCGCCTGATCCACGCAAAGCGTCCGGACGTGGTCGTCAGCGGCACCCGCGGCCTGGAGGCTGCCAAGGGGCTGGTTCTGGGCAGCGTGTCGCAGCGGCTCCTCACCTACGCCCCCTGCTCGGCCATGCTGATCCCGGCCAAGACGAAGGCGGCGCGGCGGATGAAGGTAATGCTCGCCACGGACGGATCGCCCGGCGCCGAAGAGGCGGCCCGTTTCCTCACGGCGTTGCCCGACCTCGATCGGATCACCGTGCTCAGCGCCGCGCGCCCGATCAGCCCTCTGGACATCGCGCGGGGGGCAGGCGGAGACAAGCGGAAGGCGAGGGAACTGGCTGCCGAGTTGATGAAGAGCCGGCTGGAGGCCGCGCAGCGGGCCGTCGAGCGGACGGTCAAGATCGCCTCCTTGTCCGGAGCGACGATCAAGACCTCTCTCGTCACCGGCCATCCCGCCGAGGTGATCCCGCGCGCGGCCAGACGGAGCCGCTGCGATCTGCTGGTCATCGGATCCCGCGGCCTGACCGGCAGGGAGGCGACGGCCCTGGGCAGCGTCTCGCTGGCGGTCGCGCAACAGGCGCCGTGTCCGGTCCTGGTCGTCAAGCCGTCGTAACGGGCGGCCTCATGGAGCGGAAACACGGGCAAAGGCCGCTGTTCGAATTCTCGGCCGGCGGCGTGGTCCTGCGCGACGGCCTGGTCCTGCTCATCCGCGCGCGCGACCTCAAGGGCCGTTCCATCTGGACCTTTCCCAAGGGCAAGCTGAACGAGCGGGAAAAGAGCCCCGAGGCCGCGTTGCGGGAAGTGGAGGAGGAGACCGGCTGGCGCTGCCGGATCGAGGCGGAGTTGCCCAAGTCCCAATACTGGTTCCAGCGGGAGGGTCAGCGGGTGAAGAAGACCGTGCGCTGGTTCCGCATGGCGCCCGTCGAGCAGGTCGGCCGGCCGGATCAGGAGGTGGACGAGGTGGCGTGGCTGCCCGTGAGCGACGCCTTGGCCCGCCTTACCTACGACTCGGACCGTAAGCTCCTGGGCAACGCGACAGCAGAGGGGGCATAGCCCGATCCGGGACTGAGGATAAACGCTCCATTGGGCGATCCGCGGCCTGGGGCAAATGGCTGCAACCGCTATAGAGGGACCTTCCCTGGTCGCTTTTCATAACCCGTCAATTTTATGGAACTTCCATGACCTGGCCCACGACGGGCCCGTGCCCCACTGGAAAGCGGGCACCGGATATGCTCCACCTACTTACGGAAGCAGCACAGCGACAGAACCACACCACCATCGGAGGCATGACGCGTCATGATGCGGATTCGGTGCCCACAATGTTCCGGGGACCAGCTCACGCGCCGACACCGGACGATCTGGGATCGGATCCTCAGTTGGCTGTTCGGTCTCTATCCGTTTCACTGCGAGCAGTGTGGGTACGAGTTCCGGGCCAAGTATCACCCGCCCGCGACGACGGTTCTGGACGACTAGCAGGATGTTGAAAAAGTCCGCCAGCCGGGTACCCGCTTGGCGGGTGATCGCATCGCTCCGAGGCTCCACGTACAGCAAAGAGTACGCGTCGCCTCCTCGCTCGCTGCGGCCTCGCTGGACGGCCTTTTTGAACATCCTGTGGGGTTTGTTGATGGCATCTGCGGGCTTGTCCTGGCCCATGCTGTCGGGACGGCAAAATGGTTTTTCAACAGCCTGTTAGCGCCCGGCTTCAGTGTACGGCCTCTGCTCCGCCACGCCTCCCGGTCGACGACGCTGCCCCCATGCCGCATCGGTGCTCCATCACGATCGTCTGGACCGCCTGCGCCATCGGTGCGATGATCGGGTGCGGGGAGGCTTCCCAGCGGGAATCCTTCACCGCCGATCCCTCACGCCAGCGGGAACGGAACGACATGGTCGAGGAGCAGCTCGTTGCGCGCGGAGTGAGAGATCGGGCCGTGCTGGCCGCCATGCGGCGCGTCCCGCGCCATCGTTTCGTGCCCGACATGTACGCCCCGTTCGCCTACGGTGACGGGGCCCTGCCGATCGGCCACGACCAGAGCATCTCGCAACCCTATCTCGTCGCCCGCATGACCGAAGCCCTCGCCCTGCGGGGCAAGGAGAGAGTCCTGGAGGTGGGCACCGGTTCCGGCTATCAGGCGGCCGTGCTCGCGGAGATCGCGGCGCAGGTCTACACGATCGAGATTCTCGCGCCCCTGGCGGACCGGGCCGCCAAGAGGCTCGCGGAGCTCGGTTACGCCAACGTGCAGGTGCGCGCGGGCGACGGCTATCTCGGCTGGCCGGAGGCGGCCCCCTTCGACGCGATTCTCGTCACCGCCGCGGCCGACCATGTTCCCGAGCCGTTGCTGCGGCAACTGGCCCCCGGCGGCCGGCTCATCCTTCCGCTCGGCCGGTTCTTCCAGCGCCTGGTGCTGTACCGGCGGACCCAGGAGGGATACGAGCGTACGGAGCTGGATTACGTCCGCTTCGTGCCTCTGATCCGCCAGGAGCCGCGGCCCGGGGCGGAAGGCGGCGGAGCGCCGTGAAGACGGAGCCGTCGGCCTTGCCACGTCGCATCGGCGCCTTCACCGCCGGCTGCGTGCTGGTCAGCAACGTCGTCGGCGTCGGCATCTTTACGACGACCGGCATCATGGCCCGTGATCTGGGGAACCCGTTCTGGATCTTGGGGCTCTGGCTCATGGGCGCCCTGCTCGCGCTGGGCGGGGCGCTCGCGTACAGCGAGTTGGGCACGGCTTTGCCCCATTCGGGTGGCGAGTACGTGTTCCTCCGACAGGCCTACGGGCCGCTGGCGGGGTTTCTCAGCGGCTGGACCTCCCTCGCCATCGGATTCGGCGCCGCCATCGCGGCGGGGGCGGTGAGCTTCGCCGCCTACCTTCGCGCGATCGTGCCGCTCGCGGAGGCACCGGAGACGCTCTCGACGGCCCTCTCCCTGACCTGGCTCGTCACGGGATTTCACCTGAGCGGGCACGGGGCGAGCGGAGCCTTCCAGCGGCTCCTCACGTCCCTGAACGTCGGCCTGATCGCCGCGCTGGTCCTGCTGGCCCTGACCTCGGAGCGGGGCAGTTGGGAGCACCTCCTGGCGCGCGGCCCGGAGACGCCGCCGGGCGGCACGATCGCGGTCTCGCTCATCTTCGTCGGCTACGCCTACTCCGGGTGGAATGCCGCCGCCTATCTGTCCGGGGAACTCGTCGAGCCGGGACGCACGATTCCCCGGGCTCTCATCGGCGGAACCCTGGCGGTCGCGGTCCTGTATCTGGGGCTGAACCTGGTCTACTTCTATGCCCTGCCGGTCGCCGCCCTGGGGCAGGCGCCGGTCCTGCCGGTCGCGGAGAAGGCGGCGATGGCGCTCTTCGGACCGGGAGGCGCGACGGTGATCGGCGGCATCGTCTGTCTCTCGATCGCCGGATCGGTGAGCGCCATGATCTGGGCCGGCTCCCGCCTGTACCACACGATGGCCGTGGACGGCCTGCTGCCGGGTCTCTTCGCGCGCCTGTCCCCCCGGAGCGGAATCCCGCTCAACGCGGTGCTGCTCCAAGGCGTCTGGGCCTCCCTGCTGATCCTGTCCGGTACGTTTGAAGCGCTCGTGGTCTACAGCGGGTTCGTGCTGACGGCCTTCAACGCCCTGGCGGTGGGCGCGGTCCTGGTCCTCCGTTGGCGCAGGCCGGACATGGCGCGGCCCTACCGTGTGCCGCTCTATCCCCTCGTTCCGGTTCTCTACGTCGGCTGCGCCGGGGCCGTCGCGGCCTACACCGCGGTCGAACGGCCCGTCGAGTCAGGGCTCGGGCTCGTCACGGTTCTGGCGGGCGTGCCGCTCTATTTCCGGCTCTCCCAGCGATCGCGCGGGTAAGGGGGTTCTCTCGCGTCTCACGTTTCACGACGACTCCCGCCCCGGCCGTTGCTCGAACAACGTGACTTCCCACTGGTCGCGCGGCAGGTCGTGCCGGAGGATGTAGAGCCCGCCGTCGTCCCCCTGCACCTTGAAATACCGATGGTCCGACCCCGGCCACCAATCCAGGGGCTCCACGACGGTGACCCTCCTGTCCCCCAGAAGGAACGCCCGCGGCCGTTCCTCGCCGCTGGGGCCGGCCGCGCATTCCACCCGGACCGGAATTCCCGGATCATCGCCCATCGTCGCGTTTCCAATGAGCCCGCCTGCAGCCCTCAGGATCGGCGCGACGTCATGCGGCGCCGCGGAGCGGAAGCATCGCCATCGGATTGCCCACCGTCATCTGTTGGATCTGCCGCTCCGTCACGCCGGACGCCAGGAATCGCGGCAGCACGTCTCGGATGAGGTGGGCGTAGCCGCACCCGCCATAGGCCATGAGCTGGCGAGGCACGCAGACATCCTGGGAGAGCAGCACCTTCACCAGATACGCTTCGTCCCGCACGAGCGTTTTGACGGCCGAGGCGTACAGCCGGTAGTCGTCCTCCGGAATGCCGGGGCACCCGACGTCCGAACCCCAGGCGTCAAAGGCCACGTACGCGCCCATCTCGATCATCCGCCGGTGCAGCTTGAGATCGGCCGGGATCGGCGAGCAGTGGCAGACGACCACGCGGGAGAGGTCGATCCCCTCTTCGCTCCGGAGGTACTCCAGCACGGCGATCCGCAACGGCCCGTTCCAACAGGGCCTGCGCCAGTCGTTGTCGAAGTGCAGGGAGAGGGGGGCCCCGGTTCGCCGCTGCGCCCCCGCGCCGGCTTTGAGCACCTTCCGCTCGTCCCGATCCATGGCGGAGATCGCCGGGGGCGAGTCGCTGATCCCGATCTCGCCGATCACGCCGGCTCCGATCCGCTCCGGACCCACCCCGTCCAGCACGTCACCGACGAGCCGATCCTCGATCGTCCGTTGGGACCATCCGGCCAGTTCGGGAGGGTGCCACGGCTTCTTATGAAAGCCCGTCCCCATCACGATGTGGACACCCGTCCGCTGGGCGATGGCGCGGAGCCGGTCGGCATGGGCCGGCGCACGCAACCCGTGGGGGGTCAGCTCCACCAGGGTCCGCTGAGCCGGGCCGTGCAGCTCGGAGCGGCCGAAGACCGCCAGCTCTTCCGCCGCCAGATTCGGATCGTCGAGGATCGCGTCCCGCGGCCACTCCGGACGCCGGATCAGAAGATGCTCGTGCGGAAGGGTCACGCCAAGATCGGCGGGCGGGATGTCCCCTCCGACGGTCCTCACGTTCCCCGCCGGCGGGGCAATTTGGCCAAGCGAAACCGCGCCCCTCCGGTTCGCGCCGAGCGCGAGGAGAAAGACCGAGCCGGCCTTCAGAAAATCACGGCGACTGAGCCAGGTATTCTGGGAAGGGCTCACGCTCACGCGGGACCGGGTCATCGGGATTTGCGGAACACGCCGCAGCGCGCGGACCACGGCTCCAGGGCTTCGCCGACTTCCGGCAGGGATTCAAGGCTCCCGATCACCAAGGCTCCGCCCGGAGCCAACCGGCTCAGGATCCTGTCCAGGACCGCGCGCTGTACCTCCAGGTCGAAATAGGTGAAGGCAAGGTTCCGGCACAGGATCAGGTGAAACGGGCCTTCCGGCGCCTCCTTGCGGAGATCCTGCCGCACGAACGTCACCGCCTTGCGGAGCTCATCTCGCAGAGAGAATCCTCCGGCAACGCGGACGAAGGCCTGATCCAGCCATGACGCCGGAAGCTCCTTGAGGCTGCTCGCCGGATACCAGCCCCGCTCCGCCCGATCCAGGGCCCGTTGATCAACGTCGGTCGCCAGCACCTGCACGGTCACGTCGGGGAACCGCGGGGCCAGAGCTAGGCGCCAGAGGATGGCCAGCGTATAGGGCTCTTCCCCGGACGCGCAGCCGGCCGACCAGCATCGCAGCGCCCGTTCACCGCTGGCGCCGGCGAGCTGCGCGAGCTCCGGGAGCACCGCCCGCTCCAGAAATGTATGGACTCCCCTGTCCCGATAAAACCGGGAAATGGAGATCCAGCACAGTTCGTCCAAAACCGGCCATTCGTCCGGATGGGTCTCCAGATAGGACGGATAGGCGGACACGTCGGGGAGCCCGAGGTCGTCGAGACGGCGGGCGACGCGCTTGCAGACCTGCCGGCGCACCTTGCGAAAGCCGGGCCAGCGCAGATGCAGCCGCGGCAGCGCCCACTGCAGAAAGGCGACGCAGGCCGCGTCCTTCATCCCTCATTCACGTGGCGCCGCCGGAAGGGAACCGGCGGAGACCGAGCCGCGCGGCGATCTCGTGCAGCTTTTCGTGAACGGACTCGTTGTTGTATTCCTGGACGTCGGCCAAGGCCGCCGAGAAGTCGGTCAGCGCGGCGAGCCACTCTTTCAAGCTGTCGAGCGTGACCGGCTCCTCGCGCGCCCGATCAATGCGCGCCGAAGCCTCCTTCAGCCGGGCAACGGCCTCCTCCAAATGTTTCGGAAGCGCCATGGTTCTCCTCCCATGAACTGGCGAGAGGCTCGGGGCTAGGGGGCAGATTCCCCTAGCCTCGCGCCACAAGCCTCGTGCCTATGTCCGATCGTCCACCGCCTTGACCAGGTCCTGGAGCGCCGACGAAATCCGGACCGGCACCGTTTCCCCCTCCTCCAGCCGCCGCACCGGCTCCGGCAGGCGCGTCAACTGCGCCGCTGCCCGCGCGCGCAGCTCGGAGAGCGGGCTGGTCCGGGCGAGCCGCTTTCCTCCGGACATGACAGGCCGCAGCAGCGGCTCCCCCTCCTGGGGATCGTCCGCCAGCGTCACCAGATCGGCGGCGATGCGCCCGTCGGCGCCGTACCGCCGGTAGACCTGCTTCCGGCCTGGCCAGGTCGCCTTGCCCTCGGACCGTTTGCGGCACGGCCGTCCGGCGTACTCCATCAGCTTGTAGGCGCAGTCCAGATAAGGGGCGTCGGCCGAGGTGGTCATGATCGTGCCGACCGCGAAGCTGTCGATCGGGGCGCCGGCGGTCAGGAACCGCTGCAGGGCGGACTCCTCCAGGTTGCCGCTCGCGATGATCTGCACCTGGGGCAGCCCGCCTTCGTCCAGGATGCGCCGGACTTTCCGGGCATGGTCGGCCAGGTCTCCGCTGTCCAGCCGCACGCCCTTGATCGTGATGCCCTGCCGGGCCAGAGACGGCGCCAGCGCCACCACCTTCCGGGCCGCCGCCTCCGTGTCGTAGGTGTCCAGCAGGAGCACGAGGTTGTCCGGCTGCGCCTGGGCGAAGTGCTCGAAGGCCTCCGTCTCGTCCCTGTGGGCCTGCACGAAGGAGTGGGCCATGGTGCCGTACAGGGGGATCCCGAAGCGGACCCCGGCCTCCACGGTGGCGGTGCCGGCGAAGCCGGCCAGGTAGCTCGCGCGGGCCGCGAAGACGCCGGCCTCGGCCCCGTGGGCCCGTCGCAGCCCGAAGTCCACCAGCGGCTTGCCGCCGGCGGCCAGGACCGAGCGGGCCGCCTTGGAGGCGATCACGGTCTGGAGGTGGAGCAGGTTGATCAGCCGGGTCTCCACCAGTTGCGCCTGCGGGAGCGGCGCCGTCACCCGGACGAGCGGCTCGTGGGGAAAGCAGACCGTGCCCTCCGGCATCGCGTGCAGGTCGCCGGTGAAGCGCAGCCGCTCCAGATAGTCAACAAAGGAGCGGCTGAACCGGCCGCTGACGCGGACCCAGTCCAATTCCGCCGGCGTGAACCGCAGGTTTTCCAGATAGTCCACGAGCTGCTCGAGCCCGGCCGCCAGGAGGAACCCGCGCGCGGCGGGCAGCCGGCGCGAGAAGAACTCGAAGACGGCGGTCTCCTCCATTCCCTGCTCCACGTAGGCCTGGAGCATGGTGAGCTGGTAGAGATCCGTCAATAACACGCCGGGAGAGGACACAGATCGTGAGTTGTGAGTTTTCAGTTTTGAGTTGAGAGCGTGAGCTTTGAGTCCGCCAATTCAAAACTCATGACTCACAACTATCAACTCAGACGGCGCCCAGTATCTTGGAGGCCTTCTTCACGTCGCCGGGCCTGACCCAGAACAGGGCCCCGAAGCGGCCCTCCCCGCCGCACACGGCGTCCAGCGCGGTGATGTTGATCTTGGCGTCGGCCAGCCGCCCGATCACGTCGGCGACGGCCCCGGGCCGGTCGTCGCCCTGGGCGACGAAGCAGGTCTTGGGGCCCTTCACCTTGACCTTGGCGCGCTTGGCCGCGGCCTTGAAGGAGGCCGCATCGGTCACGACGAAGTCGAGCTGGGCCCCACGGCCCTTGGGGAAGCCGGAAAAGGCCAGGAGATTGACCCCCTCGTCGCGCAGCGCCTGGAGCGTGCGCGCGCAGACGCCGGGCTTGTCGGGAACCTTCATCTTGAAATATTGCGCGGCGTGAACGGTGCCAGCCATGGCGTCCCCCTTTCGTTCAACGATGAACGCTGAATGCTGAACGTTGATCTGAGGAATCTGCCGCTCCGCGTCCAGCGCTCCGCGTTCAGCGTTTATCCTTTAGAGTTTGTATCCGAACATCCGCACCTGCGCTTTGCGATCCCGGATGTCCGCCTCCTGCTCGACGCCCTTGGGCGGGCTCCCGTCCACCACGCCCAGGATGCCCCGTCCCTGCCCCGTCTCCGCGACGATCACCTCGACTTGGTTGGCCGTGGCGCAATAGATCGTGCAGACTTCGGGGACCTGCCGGATCGCCGGCAGGACGTTGATCGGAAAACAGTTTCGCAGGCAGACCAGGAAGCTATGGCCGGCGCCGACCGCCTGGAGATTGCTCCGCGCCAGCTCGATCAACTCGTGATCGGTCCCGCTCCACCGCACGAGACAGGGGCCCGAGGATTCACAGAAGGCCAGGCCGAAGGTGATCCCCGGCACGGAGCCGGCCAGGGCTTCGTGGAGGTCCTCCACCGTTTTGATGAAGTGGGCCTGACCGAGGATGATGCTGACGGAATCGGGTTTCCGGACCGGGACGGAGATGAGGGTGAGCGCCACAGGCACCTCCGATGGCTGAGGGCTGTCCGCCCTTAGCTTTTAGCTCTTTTTCGACGTCCTGGCAATGAAGCTGGTGATCAGTTGCTCCATCCGCTTGCTGCCGCAGGCGGGACAGGTCGCGGCCCCGCTCTCGTGCTCTTTGAGCGACAGAGCCAGGAGGGACTCCTTCCCGCAGTCCAGGCACTTGTAGTCGTACATCGGCATCGCTTCACCTCGAAAGCCGTGAAACGTAGGAGGTGAGACGTGAGAGGTTTCGTCTCACGTCTCACGCCTCACGTCTCACGATCCTCGTGCCTTCCTTCCCCCGAGGCCGTGACAATCTCGGCCATCTCGGCGAGACGCCCGGCGACCTTGCCGTAGAGCGTGCCGTCCGGATACCGGCCGTCGGACCCGCGCTCGCCGGCCGGCAGGCCGGTCAGCAGTTCCAGCGCCTCCTCGACCGAGGAGACGGCGTACACGCTGAAGCGGCCGGCCTCCACGGCCTCCACGACTTCCCGCCGCAGGGCCAGGTGCTTGGTGTTGCGCGCGGGGATGATCACCCCCTGCTCGCCCGTCAGCCCCCGCCTCAGGCAGGACTCGAAGAAGCCTTCGATCTTCTCGTTCACTCCGCCGATCGGCTGCACCTCTCCGAGCTGGTTGACCGAGCCGGTGATGGCCAGGTTCTGCCGGACGGGCACCCCGGCCAGGCTGGACAGAACCGCGGCCAGTTCCGCCACGGCCGCGCTGTCCCCCTCCACCTCGGAATAGGTCTGCTCGAAGGTCAGCGTCGCGTTGAGCGCGAAGGGGTGCGCGCCGGCGAACTTGCCGGCCAGGTACCCGGCCAGGGTCATGACCCCCTTGCTGTGCACGTGACCGGCCAGCTTCGCCTCGCGCTGGATGTCGATCACGCCTTTGGTGCCGACGAAGGTCCGGGCGGTGATGCGGGTAGGGCGGCCGAAGGCGTAGTCCCCGAGCAGGTGCACCGAGAGCCCGTTCACCTGTCCGACGACCGCCCCGGCCACGTCCACGAGCAACGTGCCCTCCTTGATCTCCTCCTGGACCCACTGCTCCGGCAGGTTCGCCCGGTGCCGCCGCTTGGCCGCGGCGGTTTCCACGTCGGCCCGCGACACGAGCGACCGGCCTGCCTGGCGCGCCCAGAAGGCCGCCTCGCGGATCACGTCGGCCAGCAGGCTCAGGCGCAGAGACAGACGGTCGTGCCGCTCGGCCAGCCGCAGCCCCTGACGGATCAACTCGGCGACGGCCCCGGCCTCGAAGTGGGGCAGCCCTTCCTCGCGGCAGAGCTTGGCGACGAACCGGCCGTAGAGGCGGTCCTGCTCCTCGTCCCGCACGACGTCCAGATCGAAGTCCGCCTTCACCTTGAAAATCTTCTGGAAGTCCTCCTCGTAGGCCTGGAGCAGGTGGTAGAGGATCGGCGGGCCGACCATGATGACCTTCAGGTCCACCGGCACCGGCTCGGGCCGGAGGCCGATCGTCGAGAAGCCGAAGAACTCGCCTGGGTCCTCGATCTTGACCTCCCGCGTCTTGATCACCCGCTTGAGCGCCTCCCAGGCGAAGGGCTGCCGCAGGAGGTCCAGGGCGCTCAAAATCAGGTAGCCGCCGTTGGCCTGCAGGATCGCTCCGGCCTTGATCTCGGTGAAGTCCGTATAGACCACGCCCAAATGGGACTTGCGCTCGATCTTCCCGATCAGGTTCGCGTAGGTGGGGTGCGATTCGTCCACGACCGGCGCCCCTTCGCCCGGCTCGTGCTCGACGATCAGGTTCACCTGGTACCGCACGAGATCCTGCTGGCGGCCGGCATGGGACAGGCCGGGAATCGGCAGGATCGGCCCCTCCTGCGGGAGGAAATCCTTGTAGTTTTGCACGATGTCGTCATGCATCCGATCGAGATGCTCCAGGACCGCGGGCAGCCCTTCGTAGGCGCGGCGCAACGTCTCGAACGGGCCGATCAGGGCGTTCCTGACCACCTGGCGATCCATCTCGCGCAGCCGCTCCTCCGCCTCATGGTCCAGGGTGTGGATGCGCACGCGGAATTCCCGGATCTCGCTCTCCATCGCCTTGCGGCGCTGCTCGATCTCGCGCCGTTCCGCCTCCGAAAGGGTCGTCGCCTCTTCGTCCGTGACGGGGCGCCCCGCGCGCAGGGGCACGAGCCCGAAGCCCATCGGGGTCTCTTCAAACCCGAACCCCCTGGCCCGCCCCAGGTCGGACAGCTCCTTGAACAGGGCCTTCTTGCGGGAATCGGTGTCTTCGATGATCTTGGCCTTGGCCTCCAGGTAGGTCGTGCTCTCGAAGAGCTTGGGGATGTCGTGGCGGAGCCCCTCGATCAGCGCCGCGAGCGCCTTTTTGAAGGCGCACCCCTGCGCGGCGGGGAAGGACAGGCTGCGCGGGCGGGACGGATCCTGGAAATTGTTGACGTAACACCAATCCCGTGGCGCGGCTCCCGTGCGGGCGACGCGCTTGACCATGTCCTTGGCGAGGGTCCACTTGCCCGACCCCACCGGGCCGGAGACGTACAGGTTGAAGCCGGGGCTCGGCATGCGCAGCCCGAACTCCAGCGCCTGGACGGCCCGCTCCTGGCCGATCGGTTCTTCCAGCGGGGGCAGCTCGCCCGTGTCCTTGAATCCCAGCCGCTCGGCCTGGACGGTCGGGGCCAGGGCGGCGGCGGGCAGCTTGAGCTTTTCGTCCATCGAGCTCACCCGATCACCGGCGGCGGATTGACGGTCGTGGCCTGCGGGCCCTTCTCGCCCGCTTCCACGTTGAACGCCACTTCCGTCCCATCCTCGAGCTCCTCGAAGACCAGGCCGTGAACCGCGTTCCGGTGAAAGTAGACCTCGCCCCCGCCCTCCTGAAGGATGAAGCCGTAGCCTTCGCGGGGAAACAGCTTGCACACGACGCCGCGCAGCGGAACCGGCGGCACCCGCACCTCCTTGGAGGCCCGCTTCTCCCGGTATTTCCGCAGCTCGATTTCCACGGAGGCGAAGGCGGCCCGAATGGCTTCCTCGAAGGTCTTGTCCTCCTTCCGGGCCGTGATCGTGTGCCGGCCCGGCAGCGTCACCACGACCACCGCCTCGGCGACGAGCTGGGCCTTCTTGTGATGGCGGTTCTTGGTCAGCGTCACCCGCCCGTGGATCAAGTCGTCGTGGCCCTCCTGCAGATCGGCCATGCGCCGCTCGATCTCGGTTTTCCACCGGGGCGCCATCGCCACATTGCGACTGTCAACACGCAGCTCCATGGTTCCTCCTAAAAGTATCATTCATCGGCGTTGTGCCATTGAGAAAAAGCGCTGTCGGGACATCTAGCCGATACTCTGGAGCTACGCAAGGGATATGCCACAAACCTATTGCCTGATGGACGATTGGGAGAGTAAGTCATTCCTGCATAATTGAACGGCCAATGCCGGTCAAGCGTCGCTTGGGGCCATTCCCCGGGCTGTCGCATTATTCCTCACCCCCACCTGGGCGAATGCGGCCATAGGCAGCAGTTTTTCAAGCAATCCGGTGATTATTGCTGGAACAGCTCTTGCTCGTCCCAATTGAGCACTGAAAACTGCTGGCTGAGCGCTTGGAGCTCGACGATGCTGACCCTGAAGCGACAGAAGGTCGAAGCGTATCTGCGGAGCCAGTTCGGCCAGAAGGCGGAGCTGCTGACCTTCGGCCCGATCGGAAAGGAGACCTCCGGGACGGCGCTGAAAGGCTTCGGCTACGGAGCCCCGATTCGCCTGACGTTCCGACTCGGGCGGAAGGTCCATCGGGCCGTGCTGGAGACGATGAGCCCCGGGCCGTTCGGCCACGAGCATCCGGCCGACCGGGCCCAGGCGATCCTGTGGGACTACGACTCGTACGGGCGCCTGCCGCGCCACGTGCCCGCGCTGGACGTGGGGGCGTTTGCGCGCGACGGCTCGCTCTTCTCGGTCGCCCCGGCCCGCGAGTTCTTCGTCCTGACCGAGTGGGCCGACGGCGCCGGCTACCACAAGGACCTGGAGCGGATGGCTGGAACCGGCCGCCTCACGCAGCTGGACCGGGCGCGGACCGCCGCCCTCGCCCGTTACCTCGTCCAGATTCACCGGGTGAAGAAGCGGCACCCGGACCTGTACCGGCGGCGGCTGCGCGAGCTGATCGGCCACGGGGAATGTATCATGGGCCTGACCGACAGCTATCCCCCGCGCTTCGGCTTCATCACGCCGGATCTCCTGCGCGAGATCGAGGAGGCCTGCAACCGCTGGCGGTGGCGCCTGCGCGCCAGGACGGAGCGGCTGTCTCAGGTTCACGGCGACTTCCACCCGTGGAACGTCCTGTTCCGCGATCGTTGCGGAACGGACTTCCGCGTGCTGGACCGGTCCCGCGGCGAATGGGGCGAGCCGGCCGACGACGTGACCTCGATGTCCATCAATTACCTGTTCTTCTCCCTGCGCCGCTGGGGCAGGCTGCAGGGCCCCTTCGAAACGCTGTTCCGGACGTTCTGGGACCGCTACATGGACGAGAGCGGCGACCGTGGGGTGTTGGAGACGGCAGCGCCGTTCTTCGCGTTCCGCGGGCTCGTCATCGCGAGCCCGCTCTGGTATCCGGACCTGTCGCTCGCCGTCCGCCGGGCCATCTTCAACTTCGTCCGGAACGTGCTGGACGCGGAGCGGTTCGAGCCGGAAGAAGTGAACCGGTATTGCGAGTGATGGGTGATCGGTGATGAGTGATGGGGAAACGGACAATGGAGGCTCTGAACACTGATCACGCATCACCCATCACCCGTCACCCTTCGGCTTTCGCGATCTGGTTGACCGGGCTGCCCGCTTCCGGGAAGAGCGCGATCGCGGCGGCGCTGAAGCCGCGGTTGGAGGCGCTGGGCCGACACGTGGAGGTCCTGGAGTCCGACGAGCTGCGCCGGGTGCTGACGCCCTCGGCAACGTACTCGCGTGAAGAGCGCGATCTCTTCTACCGGGCGCTGGCCGTCATGGGCAGCCGGCTGGTCGCAAACAGGGTGACGGTCATCTTCGACGCCACGGCCAACCGCCGAGCCTACCGGGACTTCGCCCGGAGCTTGATCCCCGGGTTTCTCGAAGTGGCGGTCGAATGTCCGCTGGAGGTCTGCATGGCGCGGGACCGGAAGGGGACCTACCGGAAGGGACAGGCGGGCGACTCGCGCACGGTCCCGGGGCTGCAGGAGGCCTACGAGCCGCCGCTGGCGCCGGAAGTCCGCATTGACAGCTTACAGACGACGCCCGAGAAGGCAGCCGACCTGATCCTCTCCGTCCTGCGGGAGCGGGGCTTGATCCCTGCAGCGTAGCCGTCAGCTGGTGTGAAACGACACGGTGAAGGGGCGACGGGGCGAAACTCCGATCACCGCGTCCCCCCTTCTCCGCGTCGCCCGTTCGTCCCTCTCATCCTCCGCGTCTGGTCGCTCCGAGCTCACTCCTGCATCGCGAGCTTGACCATGACCGCCAGCTCGACTTGACTCAGGTCCACCGGCTTGGAGAGCACGTCGAAGGCGCCCAGGTCCATGGCGGTTTTCAGCAGGGGCTCCTCCTGGCTGGCCGTCAGCATGATGACGCCGGCCGGTGAGTTCATAGCCTGCAGCCGCCGGAGAACCTCCACGCCGTTGATCCCCGGCATGTAAATGTCCAGCAAGACCAGATCGGGAGGCTCCTGCTTGATCATCGTCAGGGCCTGCTCCCCGCTCGTCGCGGTCTTGACCAGGTAGCCGCGCCGCTTCAGGAATTCCCCGACCAGCTCACCGATCTCGACCTCGTCGTCCACGATGAGGATCGTCGCCGCCTTTTCCTTCTGCTTGCCCGGCGCGGGTGCGGGAGGGGCCGGAGCCGCATGGTTCGTCCGGCTGGCTTCCTGCAGGGCGCGGTTCACCGCCTGCATGATGACGTCCATCTTGAGGCGCTTCCGGAGGACATCGGTCACGCCCATCTCCCGCGCCCGGTCCTCCACGTGGACCGGCACGTCGCCGGTCACGACGACGACGGGCAGACGAGGGGCCCGAGCCCGGATCTTCGCCAGGACCTCGAGGCCGGACATCCCCAACAGACCCAGATCCAGCAACACCACAGCCGGCTGTCGTGCGTCGAAGAGCTGGAGCGCCTCTTCTCCGGTCCGCGCCGAAAAGACCTCGTGCCGGTAGGACGCCAGGACGCCTTTCAGGATCTCGCTGAACTTGTAGTCCGCATTCGCAATCAGGATGGTCGCCATGCACGCTCCCCAAAGAAGCCAACAGCTATGAGCTAACAGCTTACAGCCAGAAGGTAAGTAGATGAACGGGATAACTGTAGGCTTTTTGGCTTGTTCTTGCAACCGCTTTATTGCGCTCCTGACGGCTTGCGAAAGGCTGATCTCCGTCAAAAAACGAGAGGCCGCTGGCGAGTCCTTGACTGAACTGAAAACTTAGTTTAGAAATGAACCATGATTAAGCTCAATATACATGAGGCGAAGACGCATCTCTCCCGCTACTTGGCCAAGCTCAAGAAAGGAGAGCGGATCGTGCTCTGCCGTCGCAATCAACCCATTGCCGAGATCATCGCCTTGCCGGCCCCGGTTGCGCGCAAGCGTCCCCTCGGGTTGGCTAAAGGCCGTCTGACCGTTCCCCAGTCCTTTTGGGAGCCCTTGCCGGAGGGTCTGACGCGCGCCTTTGAAGGACAGGCGCCGTGAGGCTCCTGCTCGACACCTGCACGTTTCTCTGGGTCGTCATTGGCGCGGACGATCTGTCGGACCGGGCCGCATCCGTTTTCGTGGACCCGGCCAATGAGGTCTTTCTGAGTTCGTATCGGTCTGGGAACTGTCGGTCAAGCACTCGCTCGGCAGGCTGCCCCTCCCCGACGTCCCAGAGCGGTTTCTTCCGGTTCAACGCGAGCAGCACGGTATAGCCGCGCTGCCACTTGAAGAGCGGGCGGTCCTCCATCTCCACAAACTCCCTTCACTTCACCGCGACCCCTTTGATCGCATGTTGATTTGCCAGGCCATCGAGCACGATTGCGTCCTGCTCACCCCGGACCCGCTCATCACGCAATATCCAGTGCGCACGCTCTGGTAACTCGACCGTTTCGCCGCGTCACTCCTTCGCCGCGTCACCGCGTCCCTCTTCAACCGCCACCGGCAGCCGCACGATGAACGTGGCGCCCTTCCCGACCTCGCTCTCGCAGGTGACGGTCCCCCGCAATTGCATCACGACCATGCGCACGGTCCACAGGCCCAAGCCGGTTCCTTGCTCGACCGGCTTGGTGGAGAAGAACGGCTCGAAGAGCTTGGCGCGATACTCGGGCGGAATGCCCGGCCCGTCGTCCTGGATTCGGACCTCGATCCAGCCGCCTTCGGCGGCCGAAGGGGAGACGGGGTGAAGGGGGGAAGGGGCGATCGCCGCGTCTCCGTGTCCCCGCGTCTCCGCGTCAGCAACGAGCGTCGCCGCCACCGTCAGCGTCCCCTTCCCGTGCGCCTCGCTCATGGCTTGCATCGCGTTCATCATGAGGTTCAGGAACACCTCGTGGAGCTGCCTCGGGTCCGCCCAGATCGCCGGGAGATCGGATGGGAGAGCGGTCTGCACGACGATTTGGTTCAGCATCAGCTCGTTGGCGAGAAACTCCAAGGTGTCATTCAGGACCGTTTGCACGAAACAACGTTCGGACCGAGGCTGATAGGGCCTGGCCAGCGACAGGAACCGGTCCGTGATGCGGGCCAGACGAGCGGCAGCCGACTCGATCGTCCCAAGGTCGGCGGGCAGCGTGGCATATTCCTGCCGGAGCAGCTTTTCCCGGCACAATTGCAGGTGGCCGGTCAGGATGAAGAGGGGATTTCTCAGCTCGTGCGCGATCCCGCCCAGAAGTTGCCCCATTGCCGCCAGATGTTCCAGCCGGCGGGCCTGCTGTTCCATCGCCTTGCGCTCGGTAATGTCTGCATAGATCCCGAGCACCCCGAAGACCTGCCCGGCTCGATCAATCAGGGGGACCTTGCTGGTTCTCAACCAGAGGATGCTCCCGTCCGGTCTCGTCTGGGGTTCTTCATAGTTCAGCTTGGAGGTCCCGGTCTCCATGACGGACCGGTCGTCCGCCCGATACAACTCCGCCGTCTCCTTCCAGGCCAGCTCGAAATCGTCTTTCCCGACGATGGCCTCCGGCTCGCCGACGCCCGCCGCCCGGGCAAACAACTTGTTGCAACCGAGGTAGCGCAAATCGCGATCCTTCCAGAAGACATGTTCGGGAATGTTGTCTATGATGAGGCGGAGCATCTCACGGGATTGCTGCAATTCGGCTTCCGTGCGTGTCCGCTCCGTGATGTCAACGCCCATGCCTCCGACAAACCGCTGGCCCGCCGCGTCGCTGACCGGGAACTTGAGGACGAGCCAGTCGAGAGAACGGCCATCGGACGCGGGCACCGTTTCGATCGCCTCAATGACTTTACCCTCAGCAAGGACGGCCCGATCGTGCTCGTTCAACTGCCGGGCGACGTCGGCCGGCCACAAGTCATCGTTCGTCTTTCCCTTCCAATCGGCCTCCTGTAACGAAAAGATCCGCTCCATCGCCCTGTTGACGTAAACGTGACGTCCCTGTGCATCCTTCAGGAACGCCACCGCCGGGCTGTAGCCCATGAAGGCTTTGAAACGCTCCTCGCTTGCTTTGAGCGCCTCCTCCGTCCGCTTGCGCTCGGTGATGTCGCGATCCACTCCACGATAACCTAGCAGTTGTCCTTTGTCGTCGAAGACCGGCACGCCGCTGGTTTCGAGCACGACGCGATGGCCGTCCTTGTGGAGGTTCGTGTTCTCCAGACCGGCAAAGGATGTCTGAGCCTCCACGATCGCACGGAATTGTGCGGCCATTCGTTCGGCTTCACCCGAAGGCATCAACGTAAAGGGCGTCTTGCCGATCAAGTCCTTCGGCTCGTATCCCAAGAGGTCCTTGACCCGAGGACTCGCATAGGTGTAAACGCCGTTTCGATCAACTTCCCAAATCCAGTCGCTGGTCGTCTCGACCAAGGCTTGGAACCGTTCTTTGGCTTGGCGGAGTTCATTCTCCGCCCGTTTGCGCTCGGCGACCTCCCTTTCAAGGCTTTGGACGGCTGCCTGAAGCTGCGCCGTGCGCTCGACGACGCGCTGCTCCAGCCCGGCTGTGAGCTGACGGACTTCCTCCTCCGCCTGCTTGCGCTCGATCAGGGCGCCGATCAGCTTGGCGGCCGTGGCCAGCCGGCTCTTGGCGAGGGCGATGAGGGACTCCGGCCGCGGCTCGTATTCCTCCGCTTGCCGCCGGAGCGTCTCCACCGGCAGGTCGTAGCGCGCCGCGACCTCGCGCAGTTTGTCAGGGTCCTGCGGCGGAGTCCCGTAGCCGAAATTGATGGACCCGACGACCTCGCCCCCGGCCCTGATCGGGACCGCGTAGATGCGAATGCCTCCCAGGCAGGGAAAATCCGCCGGCTCATTCCGCTCTATGGACGCCTTGGAGACGGCCCAACAGGATTCGTGACAGTGCCACTTGCCACACGACAGCGCTTCACGGTTGTCCGGCGTGCCGCACCGCTCGCGGGATCCGGCATCGAGCATACGGCACCAGCCGGAGGAGAAGATGCCCAGCGCGTAGTTGCCGTTCCGTTCATACACGGCGGCCGACGTTTCGAGCAGGGTGAGGTACTCGGCCACGAGCTCGGTCAGCAGTTCCCTGCCGACCGCATCGAGCACCAGACGCGAAGAGTTGAGCGCGGTGATGTCGCCATAGGGCTGCACCTGCCACGACCGCCCCGGCTTGGTCACTCTTCCAGGGTTATCATGGAGGCTCATGGGTTCTTCCTTTTCCCGCCCAACTCGTTTTTCTCTGCGCTTCCCCCTCACCGTGTCTCCCCGTCTCCGGGTCTCCGCGTCGTCCTCTCGCCCCGTCACCCCTTCGCCGCATCACCGCGTCCCGCTTCAGCGGTCAGCGGCAGCCGGACGATGAACGTCGTGCCCTCCCCGACTTCCGTCTCGTAGCTGACCATCCCCTTCAGCGACTGGACGATCATCTGCACCGTCCAGAGTCCCAGCCCGGTCCCCTCCCCGGGCGGCTTCGTCGTGAAGAACGGCTCGAACAGCAGGTCCCGATGCTCGGGCGCGATCCCCGGCCCGTCGTCTTGGATTCTCACTTCGATCCAATTCGCCCCGTCACCCCTTCCCCGTGTCCCCCCTTCGCCGTGTCCTTCTTGATCCGACGCGGCGACGCGGGGACGGGGAGACGCGGTGCTCACTGCGTCGGCGACCAACGTCGCCGCCACCGTCAGCCTTCCCCGCCCGTGCGCCGCGCTCATGGCCTGCATGGCGTTCAAGACCAGGTTCAGAAAGGCCTGGTGGAGTTGGGCCGGATCGGAGACGCACGCGGGCAGGTCCGCCGCGAACTCCGTCTTCACGACGATGCGATGCTTCATCAATTCGTTGGACAGGAAGTCCAGCACCCCGTTCAGGACCATCACGATCGAGCACACCTGCAGCGACGGTTGAATCGGCCGGGCCATGGTCAGAAACCGCTGGGCGATGCCGCCCATGCGCTGGGCCGCCTCCACGATCTTGTGCAGATCGGGCTCGAGCTGGTCATATTCCCGGTTGGCTACCTTCTCCTTCAGGAGCTGGACGCGGCCGGTCACGACGAACAGCGGGTTCTTGAGCTCGTGCACGACTCCGCCCAGCAGTTGGCCCATCGCGGCCAGTTGCTCGATCCGCTGGGCGTGCCGCTCCATCTGCTTGCGTTCGGTGATGTCCTGCTTGATCGCGATGAAGTTGGTGATTTCGCTGTTGTGGCTGCGCACGGGCGTGATCGTCATGTCCTCCGTGTAAAACGACCCGTCTTTCCTCCGATTGACCAACTCCCCGCGCCAGATAGACCCCGCCTTGATCGTCGCCCAGAGCCGTTGATAAAAGTGCTGATCCTGCTTGCCCGACTTGAGCAGGCGCGGGTTCCGGCCGATCGCCTCGGCGGCCGCGTAGCCGGTCGTCTTCGAAAAGGCCGGATTGACCCAGAGGATCGTCCCGTCCGCATCCGTGATCACGACCCCGTTGGCGGCCGATTCCAGCGCGCGGGTCACGAGTCGAATCTGCTCCTCGGCCCGCTTCCGCTCGGTCAGGGTGTTCAGCCACTGGTCCAGTCTGGCCGCGGACCGGTCCTTGGCGAGAAAGACGTCGGGCGGCAGGTAGTAGGGGTTGTCGTGCAACTCGGTGCCCACCGCCACGATCGGATGGGTCGCCAGGATGTCGAGCTGGACCTCGGGGGTGAATCGCCGGCGGTCGTACTGGCAGAGGGCGAGGCAGCGGCTGCCGGGAAAGAACCGGTTCAGCTTGGCCTCGTACTCGATCAGGCGTTCGGAGCCGGGGAGGCCCCGCAGGGCCCAGGTCATCTCGCCGGTCACGCGGAGCGCCGGGTAGCCCTCCTTGATGACCGCTTGCTCGGTCGCTGCGCGCAACAGCGCGATCATCCGGTCCGGGTCAAAGGCGCCCTCGCGCAGGTAGGCCTCCTGCACTGTCAGAATCTGCAGTTGGCCCCGTGAAAGGAACGGCTCCACCTCCAGCCCGTCGTTCCGCAGATAGGCCAGGATCGCATCGGCGGTTCGGGCGTCCACGATGTAGAGGACCTTCTCGCCCCGTTCGAGCCCCTGGCGGAGGAACGGGGTGAGCAGGGTTCGGTGCTCCTCCTCCGTCTCATAGAGCGAGCAGAGGTGCGCGCCCGGCTTCAGATTGGCGAGCGTGGGCATCACGTCGGGGCTTGCGGCGGTCGGATCTGGCCGGTCGTTCATTGGGCGCTCGCGACGCTGGCGCGCGGCTTGGCGATGGTCGGCTGGGCCTGTCGGCACACCGAGCAGCGCCCGGCCTTTTCGACCTTGAGCCCGCCCCACAGGCCGGCCCGCGCCTCCTGCATGAACTGCTCCACCTCTTCGAACCCGGTGATGGTCACGACGCCGGCCGCCTTGGCGAGACACGGACCGCAATAGCTCCTGTCCAGATGCTCCTCCAGGACGTGGAGCAGGGCGTGGATCCTATCCGTCATGGACTCCTCCCTGACGTCGCAAAGGGAAGGTCACTGTCATCGTCGTTGGAGCGCCTCCCACAGGTGCCGCAGTTGCACCGACCATCTTTCCCGCACCGCCCACGCCTCCATGTTGTGAACCGGCTCGAATCGCTCGTCCAGGAGCTTCCAGGCGAGAATCTGATTCTTCGAGATGGCGCACCGGCGACGCCGGAGACGGCACCAGCCGATGATCTGCCCGGTCCAGGTGGTGTGGTAGATCTCGATGAGTCCTTCGGCAGCAGGCCCGCCCGGCAGCCGGTATCTGATCCACACAAGCCGTTGCTCCCTGGCGGCCTGCCGGGCGTAGCGCAGGCGAAACGGTTCGGCGCTGGGGGCCGCCATGGGCCCGATCGGCGGATGCACGCGGTTCCAGATCGCGCGAGCGATTATGCCCACGATCACAAGCCCGACCAACAAGATGAGCCACCCGGCCACGGCTTTCCTCCTCACCTCCAAAACACGAGCAGCCCGACTGGGCGGAGCCCTGATCCGTCCCTTCCCGCTGAGCACACAAAGGGCGGAGCAAGAGAAGTGCCCTTAGAGGCACGACCGAGAGCATGGCAAAAACGCCAGGATTTTCGACGAGATGCGTGAGATTAGCGGCCGACGACGCTGCGTCGAGCGGAGAGACCTCGCCGCCCCTGTTGCCTTTGGCTACAGCCTGGGGAGGGTGACTGTCCCTTCACTCCCCTCTGTCTCAGGGACGATCCGTGGATGGGGAGAGGAGGTAACGCGGGGACGCGGAGAGTGGATGAAAAGGGGACGGGGCGATGAAAAGCGATGCGGCGAAGGGGCGAAGAAGCGAAGAAGAACCTCACCGCATCGCCGTGTCGCCGTGTCCCCGCGTCGGTTCTCCGGCAACGGGCAGCCGGACGATGAAGGTCGTGCCGCGACCGATCTCGGTCTCGAAGGTGACGGTGCCTTTCATGGCCATGACGATGGACCGGACGGTCCACAGGCCCAATCCGGTCCCCTGCTCGACCGGCTTGGTGGAGAAGAAAGGCTCGAAGAGCTTGGCGCGGTGCTCGGGCGGAATGCCCGGCCCGTCGTCCTGGATTCTCACTTCGATCCAGTCCCCCCCTTCCTTGCCCTCCCCCTCCGAGGGGGGAGGGGAGGGTGGGGGTGGCGCCGCGTCCCCGCGTCTCCGCGTCTCCGCGTCGGCGACGAGCGTCGCCGACACCGTCAGCGTCCCCTTCCCGTGCGCCGCGTTCATGGCCTGCATCGCGTTCAGCATCAGGTTCAGAAACACCTCCTGCAACAACCGCGGATCACCCCAGACCGCCGGCAAGTCCGGCAGGGGCTGGCGCATCACACGGACGTTGTTTTTCATCAGCTCGTTGGCCAGATGCTCCAGCGCCCGGTCGAGCAGGAGGCCCATGTTGCACCACTCCTGCTTGGGCTGGTAAGGCCTCGCCAGCTCCTGAAAACGGTCCGTGATCCGGCCCAAGCGCCCGGCGGCCTCCGCCACTTTCAGCAGATCGGACGAAACCGCTTCATACTCCCGGTTCGCCAGCTTCTCCTGGACCAGTTGGACGTACCCCGTCAGGACGAAGAGCGGGTTCTTCAATTCGTGCGCGATCCCGCCGAGGAGCTGGCCGAGGGCGGCCATCCGTTCGAACCGGCTCGCTTGCACCTCCATCTGCTTGCGTTCGGTGATGTCGTAGTAGTGCTCGATCCGGCCGCCGGCATAGGGTCCCGTGCGGATCGGCAAGCTCCGGTGCTCCAGCCACCGCTCGTCCCGGCCCTCCCCCGCAAGGACGTGGCATTCAAAACTCGCAACATGGTTGCCGCGTTCGTAGGTTTCGAGGACGGTCTGAGCAAACTGATCCGGATGCTCCATCACCTGCTTGATCCGTTGCCGGATGAGCTGCCGCTTGTCCGTTCCGATCGCCTCGTCGCGGCGCAGCCCGAAAAACCGCTCCAGAGCCGCGTTGAGCCAGACGACGGTCAACTGGGCGTCCAGAATGATGATGCCGATCGGGGAGGTATCGAGGACATCCTGGACCAGCGACCGGTTCCGGGCCTCCACTTCCCGGAGCTGCCGCCGCTGCTCCACCTGCTCCAGCGCGTGGCGCACCGAGGCCGCAAGCCGGCCCACGTGCTTGGGGGACTTCAGCACGTAGTCGTCCAGTCCCGCCTTCATCGCCTCTACGGCGATCTCTTCGCTGCCCGTCCCCGTGAACATGATCACCGGACAGTCGGGATGGCCGGCCTTGACGTCGCGCAACACCGCCAGGCCGTCGGTCCAGCCCAGGTAGTAATCGGTGACCACCAGACAGAAGCCGCCGGCCTCAAGGGCCTGGGCCAATTCGTCGGGCCCCGCGATCGCGTCGATCTGGAAGTCGGGAAACTCCTTCTCGAGCAGCTCGATTGCGAGCTCCCGCAGCTGGGGGGAATCGTCAATGAGAAGGATGCGGGGCGCAGAGTTCACCGGGCTGCCTCCGAAAGATAGGAACGGCAAAACGGGGGACACAGTCTATCCGAAGTCGGCCGAGATAAGCAAGAAGTCTTACCAGCACAACGGCGGAGAGAATGTCCGACTCAGGGCTCATGAGAACGACGTGATCAATGGTCAGGCGGAACGCACCCAAATCCGCGCGTCGGCGATGCGGCAGCCCCGGCCGGGCGGGAACGCAAAGATCGGGTTGAGATCCATTTCGGTGATCTCCGGCACCGCCTCGACCAGGTGCGAGACGCGGAGCAGCACGTCTTCGACGGCTTTGACGTCCGCGGGCGCGTGGCCCCGGTACCCTTCGAGCAGCCGGTACCCCTTGATTTCCCGGACCATCTCCGCCGCGTCGCGGCCGGCGAGCGGCGTGATGCGGAACCGGACGTCGCCCAGGATCTCGACGTGAACGCCGCCGAGCCCGAACGCGATCAAGGGCCCGAAGAGCGAGTCCTGCGTGACGCCCACCATCACCTCGACGCCGCCCGCGAGCATCGGCTGGACCAGCACCCCGTCCATCGCCTCCAGATCGTGATCCCGGGCCACCCGGTCCCGGATGCCCGCGAAGGCCTGACGGACGGCGGCCTCGCTGGTCAAACCCAAGCAGACCCCCCCGATCTCGGTCTTGTGGACGATCCGGTGCGAGGCGAGCTTCACGGCGACGGGGAAACCGATCCGCCGGGCCAGCTCGGCTGCTTCCTCCGCCGTCCTCGCGAGACCGCCCGGAGGGAGCGGCAGGCCCACGGCGGTCAGGACCGCTTTCGTCTCCTCGGCAGCGAGCCAGCCGGCCCCCCGCGCTTCGACCGCCCGCCGGCAGATCTCGCGAGCCCGTCGGACATCGCTGTCCGGGAACTCCGGAATCGCATCCGGGGGCCTGGCCCGCCAGTCGGCGTAGGCCGCGGTCTTGCTCAACACCACGGCGGCGGTCTCCGGGAACGGATAGAAGGGGATCTTCGCCCGCTGCAACCTCTGCGGCCCGTTCGTCTCCTGTTCCGCCATCCAGCAGACCAGCACCGGTTTGGCGGCTCCGCGCTTGGCGCGCGCGGCCGTGACGCCGGCCAGGATGCCGTCCGCGACCGCCGCGTCCGCCAGGCCCACGGACACGTACAGCGCAATCAGCGCGTCCACCTCGTCCGATTCCAGCATCGTCTCCACGACGAGGCGATAGTGCTCCGGCGTGGCCGTGGCGATGAGGTCCACGGGGTTCTTCAGGCTGGCGGCGGCCGGCAGGAAGGCCGTGAGCCCGGCCTGGGTTCCGGCGGACAGCTCCGGCACCGTGAGCCCGCCCGCTTCGCAGGCGTCCGCGCAGAGGATGGCCGGACCGCCGGCGTTGGTCACGATCCCCACGCGGCGGCCGGCGGGCAGCGGCTGGTTCGTCAGCGCCTCCGCCAGCGCGAACATCTCCTCCAGGGTCTCGGCGCGGATCACGCCGGTCTGACGGAACAGCGCCTCCACGGCCACCTCGCTCGACGCCAGGGCCGCCGTGTGCGAGCCGGCCGCCCGGCGCCCGGCCTGCGTCCGCCCGGCCTTGACCGCCACGATCGGCTTCCGGCGGCTCACCCGCCGGGCGATGCGGGAGAAGCGGCGCGGATTGCCGAAGGATTCCAAATAGAGCAGGATCACGTCGGTCGCCGCATCCTCCTCCCAGTATTGGAGGAGGTCGTTGCCGGAGACGTCCGCCTTGTTGCCGACGCTGACGAAGGTGGAGATGCCCAGGTGCAGGCGCCGAGCCGCGGCGAGGATCGCCAACCCCAGGGCGCCGCTCTGGGAGGACATCGCCACCCGCCCGGCCGGCGGCTCCACCGGCGAGAACGTCGCGTTGAGCCGCACCGCCGGGTCGGTGTTCAGCAGCCCGAAGCAGTTGGGGCCCACCATCCGCATGCCGGCCTGCCGGACCCTTTCCAGGACCCGGTTTTGCAGGGCCCGGCCCTCCTCGCCGACTTCGGCGAATCCGGCGGTGATGACGACGAGGGCCCGCACGCCGCGCGCCGCGCAGTCGTCCACGACCTCCGGCACGCGGTCGCGCGGAACGACGATCACGGCGAGATCCGCCGGCTCCGGCAGGTCCCGCACGGAGGGGTAGGCGCGGCAGCCGGCGATCTCCCCGGCCCTGGGATTGACGGGATAGACGGAGCCCCGGAATTGCCCGGTCAGCAGGGCCTGGAGAATCCTGTGGCCGATGCTCGCCGGATCGCGCGACGCGCCGACGACCGCGACCGACTTGGGCTTGAAGAAGGGCTGCAGGGAGGCCACCGTGGCCATTCGATCCGGCATGTCCGCGCCTCTTCTATCTCACTACCAGCACCGGACAAGGCGCCCGGTGCAACACGGTGTGCGAGGCGCTGCCCAGCAGCAACCGCGTCGCTCCGCGACGGCCACGGGACCCCATGAGGATCAGATCGGGCTTGGTCTCCCCCGCCCAGCCGAGGATGGCGTGGCCCGGGTCCCCCAGCGTGACCGAGCCGGACGCCCGGTGGCCGAGCGCGGAAAGCCTCTTCGCCACATCGTCCACGAAGTCCCGCGCGCTCGCGATCGCCTTCTCCTTCAGCGCCTCGGATTCCGAAATTCCCACGGGCCAGAGCGGCGCAGCGAAGGGCAGGATGGTCAGGACCGTCACCTCCGCCGGGTCCTTGAAGGGCTTCGTGGCCAGAAACTTGTGGGCCGCCCCGGCGTCCTGCTCGCCCTCCACCGCCAGCAGGACCCGCTTGAGCGCCCGCATGGGCTTGTTGACCACGAGCGTCGGGCAGGGCGCGCCCGTGACGACGCGGTGGGACACGCTGCCCAGGAGGATCTCCTGCACCGGGCCGAGCCCTCGCGCACCCACGACGATCAGGCCCGCCCGCTCCTGCTCCGCAGCCGCCAGGATCGCGTCAGCCGGCGCGCCGACCTCCAGGCGCTTGACGGCCGGGCCGGTGTCGCCCGGCAGGATCGAGACGACGCGGTCGAGCAGCCGCTCGCCGTCCTCCTTCATCCCGCGCTCGACCGTCGTGTAGAGCTCCTGGGCGACTTCCGGCACCATCATCGGATAGGCCGGCTTGGGCACGTCCAGCGCGTGCAGCACGACGACTTGCTCGGCCCGCGCCAGGTGCGCGAGCGCCCGCGCCGCCTCGTACGACTGATCGGAACCGTCAACGGCCAGTAAGATTCTCATACGCTTCCCCCCGTTGCATTCTTGAACGATTCAACGAACAGATGAGTCACGCCCCCGCGCTTAGCTGGGTCTTGGATAATGCGTCTTCAAGCATTCCGGACAGATGCCATGACTGAACTCGGCTTTCGAATGCGTGGCCACATACACCTCCATCGCCTGCCACTGGTCACGTTCGTTCCGGATCTTCTTGCAGTGCATGCAGATGGGCAGGATCCCTTCCAGGATCCGGATCTGGCCTAACGCCTCTTGGAGCTCGCGAATGAGCTTTTCCCTGGTCTCGTCCGCCCGCTTGCGCTCGGTGATGTCGCGCTTGATTCCAACGTAGCAGACGGGCGCATTCTGCGCATCCCGCACGGCGAACGCCGACAGCTCGATGTCGACCGTGCGCCCGTCCTTCGCTCTGGAAGTCACTTCGCCGCGATAGGCGCCGTTCCTCGCCAGATCTCCGGCGATGAGCGAGAACGTCTCCTTGCCCAGATGGATCGCCGGCGTCTGACCCAGCAACTCGCCGTCGGAGTACCCGACGAGCGAGCGATGGGCTGCGTTCTGTTCCAGGTAATTTCCTTGCGTGCCGATGATCGCGATCGCGTCGTTGGAATGCGCGATGATCTCTCTGTAGAGGGCCAGTTTCTCTTCTTCCCGCTTCCGGTCGGTGATATCGATGGCCATGCCTCCCACGAACTTTCTGCCTCCGGAGGTGTTGACCGGAAACTTGAACACCAGCCACTCCCGCGGCCCTTCGCCGGGAGTGGGCACGGTCTCGATAAACTCCGAGCAACGGTTGGAGGCCAGCACTTCCGCGTCATGGTCACGAAGCCGCTGCGCGACCTCCGCCGGGAGAAGTTCCACATCTGTCTTGCCCTGCCACTCAGCAGGCGTACAATTGAATCGGCGCACCAACGGCTGATTGACATACACGTAGCGGCCGGCCTCGTCCTTGAGAAAGGCGACCGCGGGGCCATGGTCCATGAAGGCTCTGAAGCGCGCCTCGCCGTCTTGCAGGGAGACATGGGCCTGCCGGATCAGCGCGAGGATCGTGCCGGCGACCAGGAGCGAGACGATCCCGCCTGTCACCAAATAATCGGTCGTCACCCGTCCGTGGAAGAAGAGGCTCATGCCAGCCGCCAAAAACTCCGTGAGCCCGATGGAGATCCAAACGAAATGCCACAGACTGATCCGACTCACCCTTTGAGCCAGGTATCCGGCGCACTTTGACAATTTGCCATCCATTGGCTTCCCTTTCACACCGCCTTGTCCTTTCCCGACGACACATGCAATGAACACTCCCAACCGTTGTTATTTCCAATCTCCCGTCAAGTAGAACGGCGCCCAGTAGAAGGGATCGCCGAACCGCTCGGTTCCGAGCAGCGCCACCTGGGCCTTTTGCAAGGCCTCGTCCTTCGGCATCGTCCGGAGGTTCCGGTAAAAGGCCTCCATCAGCTTCGCGGTCGAGAGATCGCTCACGCTCCACAGGCTGGCCACGATGGACGGCGCGCCGGCGTAGATGAACGCCCGGTTCATGCCGATCACTTCGTCGCCGGACGTGGCCACGCCGAGCCCGGTCTGGCAGGCGCTCAACGTCACGAGGTACGGCTTGAGATCCAGCGCGAAGACCTCGCTGGCGGCCAGCCGGCCGTCCTCGCGACGCTCCCGGTCCATTGCCAGCCGGAGCCCCGTGTAGAGCGGGTCTAACTCGCTGAACTCCGCGTGGCTGGCGAAGTGGAGCACGTCGTAGCGCCCGCTCTCTTCCTTGGCCGCCGCCTCCGAGGCCTCGCCCCTCACGCGGACGGCCGCCGAGGGGTACAGGGCCGCCAGCGCCTCGACCTCCGCCTGGGCATAAGGCAGGTCCAGCTCGGGATTGCCCAGGTCGGGATTGCCGAACGCCAGCAACCGGGAGCCCCTGGGACGATCTTTGGCGAGCGCGTGCTGGAGCACCGCGGCGCTCGGCGCGAAGAAGAGTGGAGAGTCCTGGATCAGATACCGCTCGCTCGAGTGGAGCGCCTGGAAGGGCAGATAGTGGAGGCTGTCGTAGGGCACGATGCCCAGCCGTTTCCCGTGGATCAACGGCTTCACCGGCCGGATGAGCAGGTCATAGAGGCCGCGGGCCAGACCCTCCTGCTCCGCCCGGTCCCGGTTCGCGATCGCCTGCCGGAATTGCCTGATCTTGTCCGTCAGTTCGCGCCTGCCGATCGGCACGGTCCGCACGCTCAAGGCCTGCGCCTCCACGACCCAGACGTAAAGCCGGTCCTCGCCCGGAAAGTATTCGAGCAGGGTCACGTCCGGGGACAGGGAGGGACGGAAGCTCTCGTAGGTCAACGGAGCCGGGCTGACGAGCGACGCCAACTCCGGCTCCGCCCGTTTGATCTTCAGGACGATCCCTCGGTAGCGGTCCACGAGCTGCGCGACGGCGCCCGAGGCCGGGGCGCCGTCCGTCCCCGCCTCGGCTCCTGCGGCAACCGGCAGGCCGCGCGCCTGCCGGCTCTCCTTCAGCAACAAGTCCCCAGCGGCCGCCCGGACGTCCCGCTCTTCCTGCAAGAGCGCGCCGTTGCGGAACCGGACCTCCTTCGTCGCCAGCAGATCCACGAGCCCCCTGGCCTTGGCCCGCTCCAGCGCCTCGAATCCCTTCCCGGCCCCGTAGAGCTCGGTCGCGAGCACGATCAACTCTCCGTAGATGCGCTGCTTGTTCGCCTGGAACAGGCGCTTGTTCAGATCGGTCTCCAGGGCGGAGCGGATCGAGTCGAGGTTGTCCGCGGCGCCGAGGTCATTGCGGTAGGCTTCCTCCTTCAGCAGGTGCGCGAGGGCCTTGACCTGCGTCGCCGCGGCCGGCGCGTCCTTGGCCTCTTCCAGTCCTTTCAGAATCCCGGTGAATCGCGCGGCGGTGGGCTGATCCAGCAGCACAAACAGGGAGTCGGTCTTGGCCGCATAGAGCGAAAACAGCTCACGCTTGACCCGTTCCCCCTCCGCCGGATCCGTGATCGCGGCGAGGGAGGGGAGCCGCGATTCGAGGAGCCTCGCCTCCGTGATGAGCTGCTCCGCAAACTTCGAACGGAGGTGCCACTTCAGCTCCTCCAGCCCGTCCGCCTCGACCCGCGCCAGCGTCGTTTTCAGCAGCTCCGCCCCCTTTCGGTGGTTCCCCTCCAGCACGTGGGAGTAGGCAGTGAGCCCCTCCGCGACCACGTCGCCGAAGCTCAGCCTGGCGCGCTTGAAATAGTCGCGGGATTCCTCGACGAGGGCCCGGCCCTTCTGGATCTCGCCCACATTGATGTAAGCGTCCCCGACCATCAGCGTGACCCAGGCGTAGCCTTCGAAGTAGCTGATCTGCTCCCGCTCGGGTGCGAGCAGCACCGCCTGCGCGACGTCGGCATAGTGCCGCCTCGCCTTCTCGCCCTGGCCGATCACGTTCCGATAGTCCCCGCGGAAGTAGTGGATGGTCGTCCTGCCGCCCTCAGCCGAGGTGATCCCTTTGATCAGGATTACGTCCGGCGGGAGGCCGGGATTCTTCATCGCCACGTCAATAGCCGCCTCCCGGTCCTTGCCCTGGAAGAGGTGCTTGCGGCGCTCGTACAGGGCGGTCAAGGCCCGCTCCGCATCCTCGAGCCCCTGGTCGTAGCTACCCAGCCTGGCCTCCACCGCGCTGAGCCGGGCGTAGGTGACCGAGGTGAAGTCCTCCTGCGGCGACAGGGCGACCGACTCCCGGAGCAGGCGGATCGCCTCCGCGTAGCGGCCCAGCTCGGCCAGCAGCCAGCCCAGTTGGCTCAGGGCCCGGCTGGCCTCATCCGGCTTGCCCTCCCCCTTGGCCCGCTCGATCACCGACCGGAACGCCGGAACGGCCTTTCCATAGTCCCCGTCGAAATACAGCCGGTCCGCCTCGTTGAACGCTTCCGAGTAGCGGGGGTCCGGTTTGAAGCCGCCGGCCGTCATACGGGCGGCGGTTGCATACTTGCCGGAGGCGGCGTAGGCCGCCAAAATCTCGTCTCCCTGTACCTCTATCCCGATTTTACGGAACGAATCCTTGGCCACCATGAGCCATTCCTGCTCCTGCTCCTGATTGCCCAGGTTGCGATAGGCCCGGCTCACGGCGCCCGCGGCGACGCCCCGCCCTCGGAAGAACTCCCGCCGCTCCCCCGACGACGCCAGGTTGATCAGGAGCGACATGGCCTCGAAGTGCTTCAGCGCCCGCTCGCCCACCTGCACGGCCTGCCGGTCGTTCCCCAGCAAAAACTGCAGCACCGCCGAGGAGGACTCGGCCATCGTGACGGTCTTGAGCATGTCCACGTCCGGCGGCCAGCCGTGGTGCGCGACCGCATAGTCGAGGATCGCGTCCCGGTCTGACGTGCCGGCCCGCCCCTTCCACCGCTCGGCGGTGAGCGAGAGCGCCTGCTCGGCCGACGCCAGCCCCTCCTGGTAGCTCCCCGCCTTGGACTGGATGATCGAGAGCTGGGCGTAGAGGAGGGCCGTATCCAACCCCCGCTGCTCCGCCAGCCGGATCGTCCCTCTGGCCTCCCGCTCGGCCTCTTCGAACCGCATGGCTTCCGCATAGGCCCAGCCCAGCAGGTTCCTGACGGAGACGGTCGCGCGCGGGTCGCCCTTCTGCTCCGCCTCGCTCACCGCCTCCTGGAGCGTGCGGATGGCCTCTTCGTACTTCTGCTCCTCGAGCAGCGCCGCGCCTTCCTTGTGCTTGCCGGACACGTACGGGCCGGCGCAGGCCGCGAGGGCGACCAGCAGGATCCACAGAATTGACGATTGAATCATTGCCGATTGACGATTCATAAGCGATTGATTGCGCGACGACTTTTGCTGAAGTTATCCATTGGCGATGCTCATTCCTGATCCTTTCAACGAATCAATGACTCTCTGAATCAATCGTCACTCTCTCTCGACCGTCGTGAGCGTCACGACGGCCTCGGCCAGCTCTCCGCCGGCGGCCGCGCCGCCGCCCGCCCCCGTCGCCGGCTTTTTCGGCCGCAGCTCGATGCCCCGGACCCGTTCCTGGAGCCCGTCGAGGTATTTCCGGGCGTCCGCGGTCGCTTCGCTCTCGGCCAGCTCCTGACCGAAAGGCCTCGTGCCGGCCAGAGCCTTGACCGCTTCGGCGCCGAAGGGCGCCTTCACCATGAACTCGTACGGGCTGTCCGGTCCACCGAACGTGTAGGTCTGGCCCGCCTTGATCAACGCCTGCTGGGCGAAGAGGTTTGGGACCAGGTGCACGACCTCGCCGTTGGCCTGGTAGTAGTCCAGCTTGAGGTAGGCGTCCCGCTCGCTCCAGACGTAGACGACCATCCGCTCCCCCTCTCGGAAGGCGGCCGGATCCTTGTTCGTCCAGACCTTCAGACGGAACGCCGAGGGATTGACGAGGAGCGGGGTCTGGGCGGCCTGGGCGACCTGTTTCGCGTTGACCCGCTGGTTGATCAGGGACGTGACTTCGGCCGGGTCCAGTTGCGCGGTGAGCGCCACGCAGACCTTCCGGCCCTGCTCCTCCTCCTTGAGGATCTTCAGGTTGCGGAGCATGGCCCGGCTGAGGCTCTTGACGATGTCGTCGGCAAGCTGGTAGTTCGCGACCGTGGTGGAGGATTCCACGAAGACGTGGTGGCTCTCGATCGCCCGCTGCTTGGCCAGCGCGAGCGCCATGGTCTTTCCTTCCAGCGCGCTCTCCCGATCCCCGTACTGATAGCAGGCCTCCCCGCTGACCGCCTCCAGGCTCCCGGCCTGAGCCGGCGGGCCGGCCGCGAGCCCTGCCCAGGCGACCATGACGACCGCCAGCCACTTTTCGCCCCTTGCGCGCATCGAGCCCTCCTTCCCAAGCCGTCAGCTATCCGCTTGCAGCGGTCAGCGCCTCTGAACTCGACGCGGAGAAGGGGTGACGGGACGACGCGGCGATCTCCGTTTCGCCGTGTCACTGTGTCCCCGCGTCTCCCCTTCGCTCCATCCCCGTGTCATTCATACCTCAGCGCGTCGATCGGGTTGAGCCGCGACGCCTTGTTGGCCGGGTAGAGGCCGAAGAAGATGCCGACCCCGACCGAGAAGAGGAACGCCACCGCCACGGCCCGCGGCGACACGATCGCGGGCCACCCGATCACGGTCGTCACCAGCCGGGCGCTCGCGACGCCCGCCAGGACCCCCAGCACCCCGCCGACCGTGCTGAGGATCACCGCTTCGACCAGGAACTGCATGAGGATGTGCCGGCGTTTGGCGCCCACGGCCATCCGGATGCCGATCTCGTGCGTGCGCTCGGTCACCGAGACCAGGAGGATGTTCATGATCCCGATGCCGCCGACCAGCAGCGAGATCGAGGCGATGCTCAACAGCATGAGGACCATCGTGCGGCTGGCCCCGGCCGAGGCCTTGGCGATGTCCTCCATCGTCCGGATCGTGAAGTCGTCCTCCTGCCAGGCCGGCAGCCTGTGGCGCGTGCGGAGCAGGTCCTTGATCTCCGGCACCACCGCGGCGGCCTGCTCGCGCTTCGCCGTGGCGACCATGATGATGCCGACCGTGCCGAGAAACTTGGTGCCCAGCACCTTGCGCTCCGCGGTCGAAAACGGAATGTGGACGACGTCGTCCTGATCCTGTCCCAGGAGCGACTGGCCCTTGGGCGCCATGACGCCGATGACGCGCAAGGGCACGTTCTTGATCCGGATCTGGGCCCCGATGACTTCCTCGCCCCGCTCGAAGAGGTTCTCCGCGGCGGTCTTGCCCAGGACCGCGACCTTCGCCCCGTTGTCCTCGTCCGACTGGGTGAAGAACGTTCCCTGGGCCATCGGCCAGTCTCGGATGTCCGGATAGACCGCGGTCGTCCCCAGGACGATGGTGCTCCAGTTCTTGTTCTCGTGCACGACCTGGAGCACGGCGCGCGTCGCGTAGGTGACGGCCGAGACCTCCGGAATCCTCCGCGGGATCTCCTTCGCGTCCTCGACCGTGAGCGTGGAGACGCCCCCGAACCCGGTTCGCACGCCGCTGACCGTGGTGGCGCCGGGAATGACGATCAGCACGTTGGTGCCGAGGCTGGCGATCTGCGCCTGGACCGACGCGGCCGCCCCCTGCCCCAGGCTGACCATCGTGACCACCGCGCCCACGCCGATCACGATGCCGAGCATGGTCAGCCCGGCACGGAGCGGATTGCGCCCCAGCACCCGGAACGCCAGTTGGACGGTCATCACTAAAAAATTCACAGGAACCTTGGGGCTCGAGGCGCGGGGCTAGAGAGGGGAACAGGGGTGTTCCTTATATCCCCTCGCCCCTTGCCTCGCACCTCTCGCCGTTCATTATCTCAGTTTCGGGATGCCCCCGAAGCCGGGCGGGAGGTCTTTCTGTCCCGCCGCGTCCGGCGTTTCGAGCCCGAGGATCACCGGATCGCCCTCCTTCAGGTCGCCTTCCAGCATCTCCGTATAGGTCGAATCGGCGACGCCGGGCTTGATCGCGACCGACCGCGGCTCCCCTTTCGCGCCGACCGTCCAGACCTCCGCCTTCTTCCGCTCCGCGGCCGAGCCCGGCATCTTGAACCGCAGCGCGACGTTCGGCACCCGCAGGGCGTCGTCCCTGTGGGCCGTCACGATCGTGACGTTGGCCGTCATCCCGGGCTTGAGCCTGAGGTCCCGGTTGTCCACGCCGATCACCACGTCGTAGGTGACCACGTTCTGGATGCTGATCGGGGAGTTGCGGACCTGGGTGATCGTCCCGATGAAGGGCTCCTTCGGATAGGCGTCCACGGTGAACCGGGCTTCCTTTCCCTCCGTGACCCCGCCGATGTCCGACTCGCTCACGTTCGCGTGCACCTCCATGCGGGTCAGATCCTGCGCGATCATGAAGAGCGTCGGGGTCTGGAAGCTGGACACCACGGTCTGCCCCACGTCCACGTTGCGGGAGACCACGATGCCGTCCACCGGGGAGTAGATCGTGGTGTAGCCCAGATCCAGCTCCGCGTTGGAGAGCGTGGCCTGGGCCTGGTCCACCTGGGCCTGGGCCACTTCCACCTGGGCGGCCGCGTCGCGGAAGCTCGTCCGGGCCAGGTCGAGGTCGGCCTGGGCCACGAACTGTTGCCGGCGCAGCGTGTCCATCCGATCCATTTCCAGCTTGCGCTGCGCGAGCGCCGCCTGCGCCTTGAGCAGGGCTCCCTGGGCGTTCCGCAAGGTCGCACGGGCCTGGCTCACGCGGGACTGGTAGACGGCGGGATCGATCTGCGCGATCATCTGCCCCTGCTTGACCACCGAATTGAAGTCCGCATACAGCGCCTTGATCTTGCCCGTGACCTGGCTGCCGACCTGCACGGAGACCACCGGATTCACCGTGCCGGTGGCCGTCACGGTCGCGGCGATCGGCCCGCGATCCACCGTCGCGGTCTTGAACCGAATCGGCTGCTCGCCGGGCGAGAGCCAGAACCAGAGGCCGATCGAGACGGCGCCCAACCCGGCCAGGAGCAGAAAGACGCGAAGCCGGCGCGGGCGGCCCGTGGCCGGCTGGAACGGGCTCGGCTGCTCGGGAAGGGATTCGACCGGCTCGACCGGCAGGACCAGCGCGGACGCTTCGATCACCGGCTCCTCCGAGCCGGGGCCTCCCGGCTCGTCCTGCCTTGATTTCGACTCCTCGGCCTGCACCGTCATGATGCGGTTCGACCCCTGAGCGTGGATTACAGTGAAGAACGCCACTGGACAAAGCAAGAGGGGTGCCGAACTCGATAGGGTCGCCAAAGAGGGACGCGAACAATATCAATGGGTTCAGAGTCTGATTCCGGTGCGAGCGTGAGGAGCCGAGCAGAATGGGGAGAATCTCCCCAGGAGGAGTCGGACCCATGCGGCGGGGAGGGGCAGTCAAGCCAGGTAGCGAACGAACCAGCGCAGCGCGAGATCGGCGACCTGCTCCAGCTTGCCCGGCTCTTCGAACAGGTGCGTCGCGCCGGGGACGATGGCCAGGTCCTTCGTGCAGGTCAGCAACTCATAGGCCTCCCGGTTCAACTCGATCACCGCCTCGTCCCAACCCCCGACGATCAGCAGGGTTGGGGCGGTGACTTTCGGCAGATACGGCGCCGCGAGGTCCGGACGTCCTCCGCGCGAGACGACGGCCGCAACGGAGGACGGCGAACGGGCCGCCGCCTGGAGCGCCGCCCCGGCTCCGGTGCTGGCCCCGAAGTAGCCGAGTCGGAAGCCCTCGGTCGAAGGATTCGCGGCCAGCCACTCGGCCGCGGCCAGCAGCCGATCCGTCAGCAGGTCAATGTCGAAGACCTTCCGCCGATCCTCGGCCTCCTCCTCCGTCAGCAGATCAATCAGCAGCGTCGCCAAGCCCCCGCTCTGCAACCGCTCCGCCACGAAGCGGTTGCGCGGGCTCATCCGCCCGCTCCCGCTCCCGTGCGCGAAGAGCACGACGCCGCCGGCCTTCTCGGGCACGGCCAGGATTCCGCTCAGCCGAGCCCTTCCGGCCGGCACGATGATCTGTTGGCCGCCGAATTTCATCACGGGAATTCGAGCTCTCAGCTTTCAGCCTTCAGCCTTTCTCCTGCGAGCCGCGCTTCCATCTGCTATTCACAGCAGCGCCGTCGCGATGCTCAGGTAGATGGCGACGCTGAGGAGATCCTGCAGGACCGTCGCGATCGGTCCGCTGGCGAGCGCCGGGTCCGCGCCGAGACGGGCGAGCCCCCAGGGGAGCAGGCTGGCCACGAGGGTCGCTTCCAGCGATGTGGCAGCCAGCGTCGAGGCCAGCACCAGCGAGACCGATCCGCGACCGTCCACCAGCAAGAAGCCCAGGCCGGCCAGGCCGCCGAGCGCGCCCCCGATCAACAGCCCGATCGCGCCTTCCCGCAGCAACTGCGCCCCGAGCGAGACCCTCCCATAGGCCAGCGAGCGGACCAGCACGGTTTCGGTCTGGGTCCCGACCGCGTCGGCCATGTAGACCACGAGCGGGAGAAAGAACGCCAGGGTGATCTCCTTGGTCAGGGCTTCCTCGAACAGGCGGGCGATTCCGGCCGCGAGCCACCCGCCCACGAGCCCGAGCATGAGCCAGGGCATCCGCGCGCGGAACGCGTCCAGGGTGCCGTCCTGCGCCATCGGGACCGGATGGGCTGGGTCCACTCCACCCATGCGGAGGATGTCGTCCACATGCTCCTCGTGGAGCAGGGCGAGCAGCCGGCCGATGGGAATCGCCCCCAGCAGTCTGCGCTGGCCGTCCACGACGGCCACGTCCGCGTCATGCCGCTCGACCGCGAGCAGGGCGGCCGTCTCCGCATTGTCGTCCGGGTGGACTTCGACCGGCGGATCGCCTTGGAGATCGGAGAGCGGGACGTGAAGACCGGCGAGGAGCAACGTCTCGATCGGGACCTGCCCGACGAGCCGGGACCGGTCATCGGCCAGATACAGGTGGCTGGCTTCTTCCAGCCGGTGGCGACGGAGAGCCTCCCAGGCGGCCGCGACCGTGTCGCCGGGGCGCGCCCGCGGCACGGCCGCGGTCATCAGATCGGCGGCGGTCGGCATGGGCGCACACTCCAGTGACCGGAACCGTCAGACGCCGAGCGGGACGACCTCGCCACGACGCGGAGACTTGCCCTCCAGCCGTTCGACCAGGCGCTTCAGGCGGGATCGTCTGACCTGGCGTCTGGTGACGATGCCCGGCTCCACGACCTCCCCGCAGTTCAGACAGCGCCAAGCCCGCAGCCACAGGTGCCCGGTATCATCGGTGAGGTCCATGAAATGGTCCACCAGCATCAGACCGTGACAGCGTGGGCAATGCATGTTCTTACCTCTCCCCCTTGAAGGCCGAACGCTGAATCAAGAGCGTGCCCCGGTTCATCGTTCATCGTTCAGCCTTCATCGTTGCCACTGCTAATGGCATTCCGTCGGACAGAAGAAGACCAGGTACAGGAACAGCGCCACGCCGAGCCCGATGGCTCCCACCAACAGCCACTGTGCCTTCGTCAGAGTCATGGACGTTCCTGCCTCCCGATGGACCGGAGGCAGCAAGAGCGGTGCCACCTCCAACCGTGAGACGTGAGGCGTGAGACGTAAAACGTTACGGGCAAGAGGATATTGCCTTCCTTGTTCCGTCATCTTTTCGGCCATCACCTCTCACGTTTCACCTTTCACGTTTCACGGCTTTTGTGGCCTTCCGCTACAGGCGGGTTTCCCTTGACTGTAGCAGGACTCCTCCGCCCGCGAACGGGCGGCACGAGGCAAGGGGCACGGGGTGAGAGATTCGAGAATAAAGTCCGGCCTCTAGCCCCGCGCCCAGTGCCTGTGCCCATCTATGGCATCGGCCTTGCTCACCTATTCAACCACGAGCCATTGATTCCTTGACGATCGCTGGAGGTCCTATGCCTGACGTACTGTTTCCGAAGATTCTGGTTCCCGTGGACTTCTCTCCCTGCTCGGAGGAAGCCTTCCGCGTCGCCCTGTCCTTGGCCCGGTTGTACCAGTCGGAGGTGCTCTTGCTTCACGTCACCGACACCAAGAGCCTGCAGGCTTTGAACGCGCTGGGGCTCGCCCTGCCGTCGGAGGAGCGGGCCCAAAAAAGACGCCTCAGCCACCATGCCCGGCTGCACGCGCGCCGGCTGCTGCGCTCCGACGCCGCCAAGGGCGTTCCCGTCCGCCGGCTCCTGGCGGAGGGGACCCCGTTCGTGGAGATCGCCCGTGCGGCCCGGGCCGAGAAGGTCAGCCTCGTCGTCATGGGGAGCTACGGCGGCCAGACCGGCAACGTGGAAAAGATCTTCTTCGGCAGCACGGCCGAGAAGGTCGTGCGAACCGCCGGCTGTCCGGTCCTGTGCGTGCCGCTGCCGGCCAGGATGGCGCCGCCCCGCGGGACGGCGAAGAAACCGTGAGGGGCCGACGATGACGACTTTGCCTAAAGAGATTCTCTTCGCGACGGACTTTTCGGACTGTGCGGCTCGGGCCGAGCGGTATGCCTACCTGCTCGCCAAAGCCGGCGGCGCCGGACTGACCGTCCTCCACGTGCTGGAGACCCCGCCCGGCATGGACATGGAGTATGCGGTCAACCGCCTGTACCTGGAGTCTTTGCAGAAGGAGACGGACGAGGGCTTGGAGGCGCTGAGGAGCCGGGCCGCCCAGGCCGGACTGGCCGTGAAGGTCGAGCGGGCGACCGGGATTCCCAGCCAGCGGATCGCCGAACTGGCCGGCAAGATCCACGCAGATCTGCTCGTGCTGGGCACGCGCGGCAGGACCGGCCTCGAGCACGTGCTGCTCGGCAGCACCGCGGAGCGGACGGTCGTCGGCGCACCCTGCCCGGTGCTGACGGTCCGGTCGGCCGAGGCCAAGGCGGGGGACAGCCCCGCGATCACGCGCATCCTGGCGCCCGTTGACTTCTCGGACTGCTCGCTGGAAGCCTTGGAATACGCGGTGCAGGTATCCAGGCTGTTCCACGCCCCGCTCGCGCTGCTCCACGTGATGGAGCCGGTCGCCTACGGCCTGGACTTCACCCTGCTGGCGGCGGGAGAGGCGCGGAAGACGCGGGAAGCCCTGGAGACGCGCCTGGCCGAGCTGGCCCTGCCGCTCGTCCGCAACGGTCTGACCGTCCGTCGCCTGGTGCGGGGAGGGATGCCGGCCGACTCGATCCTGGACACGATCAACCAGGACTCTTATGATCTGGTCGTGATGGGCACGCACGGGCGGCGCGGTCTCTCCCACGTCGTGAGCGGGAGCGTCGCGGAACGGGTCCTGCGCCGGGCTTCCTGCCCGGTGCTGACGGTGAAGAGCCCGAAATTCGGCCACAGGGGACAGCGAACAGCCAGCCGCTAACAGCAACGAGCTACTCGCGGCAAGCTATCTTCAAAGGAGACACGGTTATGGCCAGGAAAAAGACCTCCCCGAAGACGACTCCCAAGGCCGGTGCCAAGCCGGAGCCTGCCGCATGCGCGAAACCCAAGGCGACGATGCCCCGGACAGCCGAGACTCCGATCGAGCTGCCTGACGGGATGTGGGAACGGGTCGCCAAGAAGGCCTACGAGCTCTGGGAGCAGCGGGGCCGGCGGGAGGGGCAGGACCTTCAGGACTGGCTCGACGCAGAGACGATCGTGATGGAAGAGATTCATGAAGCCCGCGAGTGAGCCTGCGGCTGAGAGCGAGGTGATCCGGGTGGGCCAGTCCTCCGCCATTCCGCTCGACCCGGCCTACGAGTCCCTGCTCACCAGGCTGGAGGCCCTGTCGCTGGAGCCGGGCTTCCGGCTGCAGCGGGAGCTGGCCCTGGGCCGGGCCCTGCGTCCCTACGTCGAATACGCAAGGCGGCTCCCGATCGCGCCGCTGCCCGAGGAGGTGGCGCTGGCCACCCTCTACCTCTACGCGGACTTCTTTCCGGAGGACGGGCAACTCGATCTGATCGAGCAGCTCCGGGACGTGATCGAGACTCACGTGCCCCAGGAGGAGCGGGATTGGCTGGACCCCCTGCACCATTCGTACATGGACCTGTTGGAAATCCGCGCCATCGGCCCTGAGGGGGGCCTGCTCGCCCTCCGCTCGCTGGGCGACGGGAAGGAGTTCGACGTCCCGGCCGGCGCCTTCAGCCGCTCCGTCGCGCCCGGGCAGGTGCTGCTGACGCGCCTGCTGCGCCGTCCCGCGCTGACGCTCTTCGCCGGCCCGTCGGTCGTCCTGTCGGCGGCGAACGCGCGCACGGTGCTCGAGACGACGCAGGACTGGCGGCGGGAGATGGAGGCGGCGGCCGGCTCCTTCGAGCTGGGCGAATGGGAGGAGTTCGCGAAGCGGTACGGCTACATGCTGATGTGGCAGGTGGCGCAAGCGCGGCTGGGCCTCCTGATCCAGTCTGAGACCGGCATCCGCTACGCGACGGCCAAGGGAGAGCCGCTGCTCTATGCCCTGGCCTTCTACGAGCACCACGAGCCACGATTCCTGGCCGACGGCCTGGGCGGCATGAAGGACTGTCAGCCGGAGGCCGCCGAGGCGGGCCGGCCCAAGAGCTGGGTGCAGCGGGACGCGGGCGGAGCGGTCGTCGCGCGGCTGGTCCTCACCAGGACCCAACTGTTCGTCGAGTGCGACTCCTCCGAGCGGCTGGACGGGCTCAAGCACCGGCTGGCTTCAACGTTCGGCTTCTCGCTCCGTTTCCTCGGAGAATCCGCCGCCCTTCCCGCTCACGAATTCCGGTGGGAGGCGGTGGACCTCACGAAGGACGGGCCCCCGACCAGATCGGTGGTCGTCCCGGTGGAGGAGGAGCATCGGCTCCTCTCCGCCTTCCTCGATTCCGCCTATCTGGAATGGGCGGATCGGCCGTCTCCGGCCCTGGGAAGCCACACGCCGCGCCACGCCGCCGCGTCGCCGGCCACGCGCGATCTGGTGGCCGGCCTGATCGCCCAGATGGAGCGGGACGATCCGGCCAGCAGACGGACCGGCAAGCCCGGCTACGACTACAACCGGCTCCGGGCTCACGTCGGCCTGCCGGAGGTGCGTCCATGAAGGACTCCCGTTCAGCGCTGCTGGCCGAAGTCCTGGACCGGCACCGGGCCCTGGCCGACCGGACCGGACAGCCGAACATCCTGGAGACCCTGCTGGCGGTCCAGGCGGCGCTCGGGGCCGTGCCGGTCGGCTCCGTGCCGGAGATCGCGCGGGCCTTGGAGGTGACCGAGGCGGACGTGGCCGGCGTGCTCACGTACTACCCGGAGCTGCGCACGGCTCCCCCGGGCCGGCACCTGATCCGCGTCTGCATGGGCGAGTCCTGCATGGCGAACCACGGCGACCGGGTGCTGAACGCCCTCCGTGAGAGGCTCCACGTTGATCCGGGGCAGACCACCGGGGACGGCCGCTTCACGCTGGAGCGGATCTACTGCGTGGGCAACTGCGCGGTCGGGCCGAGCGTCATGGTGGACCACGACGTCCACGGGCGGGTGAGTCCGGAAGATGCGCCGTCGCTGCTGGACGACTATCAATAACGTGAAGCGCAGTTCGCGGATTCGACGAGATACGCTTCACGCTTCACGAGACTGCATATGACTCGTCTCTACATTTCCAACGACACCTCCGCCGTCGCGGCGGGGGCGGACCGGCTGGTCAGGGCCTGGACGCGGGAGCCGGACATCGAGATCGTCCGGACCTCCTCCCGCGGAGCCTTCTTTCTCGAGCCGATGGTGGAACGGGACACCAAGGACGGGCGGATCGCCTGGTGCAACGTTCAACCACACGACCTGCCCGGGATTCTGGCAGGCGAGGGCGGCACGCCGGTGGATCGGATTCCGTTTCTCGCCCAGCAGACGCGCGTTACCTTCGCCAGCTTCGGCGTGACCCGGCCGCTCTCGTTCGACGACTACGTCGCGCACGGAGGCTGGAAAGGGCTGGAGCGGGCACGGGCACTCCCGCCCGACGCCGTCATCCGGGAGCTCAAGGTCTCCGGCCTACGCGGACGCGGCGGCGCCGCCTTCCCGGTCTGGAACAAGTGGCTCGTCGCAAAGGACACCCCTGCCGATCGCAAGTACGTCGTCGCGAACGCGGACGAGGGGGACGCCGGCACCTACTGCGACCGGATGGTCATGGAAGGCGAGCCCTTCCGGCTGATCGAGGGCATGCTGATCTGCGCCAGGGCGATCGGGGCGGACCGGGGCTACATCTACTGCCGGCAGGAATATCCGACTGCGGCCCGGGTCCTGCGGGAGGCGATCCGGGAGGCCGAGCTCCGGGGCCTCTTCGCGCACGACCACGGCCGCTTCCACTTGGAGGTCTTCGTCGGCGCCGGCTCCTACGTCTGCGGCGAGGAGACCGCGTTGCTGGACTCGCTCGAAGGGGGACGCGGCGTCGTGCGGGCGAAGCCCCCCTACCCGGCCGTTTCCGGCCTCCATGGAAAACCCACGATCGTGAGCAACGTGCTGACCTTCGCGACCGTGCCGAGCATCCTGGCGCGCGGCGGCGAGTGGCACGCTTCGCTCGGCACGGAGCGGTCCCGCGGGACGATCCCCCTGCAGATCGGCGGGCGGGTGAAGCAGCCGGGGCTCGCGGAGATTCCCTTCGGCGCCACGCTGGGAGAGGTGATCGAGCGGTTCGGCGGCGGGATGGCCGCTGGCGCTAGGCTCAAGGCCGTGCAGGTGGGGGGACCGCTGGGGAGCCTGTTCCCCGCCTCCGGGCTCGGCATCCGGATCTGTTACGACGCCTTCGCCGAAGCCGGAGCGATCCTCGGACACGGAGGGATCGTCGTGTACGACGACGAGACGGACATGGTCGAGCTGGCCCGGCACTTCATGGCCTTCACCGCCGACGAATCCTGCGGGAAGTGCACGCCCTGCCGGATCGGCTCGGTGCGCGGGCGGGAAATCCTGGAGCGCATCCAGGCCGGCCGCGGCGGCCAGGGCGACTTGGATCTGCTGGCCGACCTGGGCGAGACCATGAAGACGGCCAGCCTCTGCGCGCTGGGCGGCCGGGCTCCCTATCCGGTGCTCACGGCGATCGAGCACTTCGGAACGGAGTTCAGGCGCGGGGTTCGAGGCGAGAGGCACGAGGAATGAACAGACCATCTCGGCCATCGGATCCTCACCCCGGCCCCGAGCCTCGCGCCCCGAGCCTCGCGCCAGTCAGGCTGACGGTGAACGGCCAGGCCGTGACGGCGGCGCCGGGACAGACCCTGCTCGAGGCCGCGCAGGACGCGGGGATCGTCATCCCCCGCCTCTGCGCCTCGCCGCACCTGGACCCCTTCGGCTCCTGCCGCCTCTGCCTCGTCGAGGTCGAGGGGCAGGCCGGCACGCCCGCCTCCTGCACGACGTTGGTGCGGGAGGGCATGGTCGTCTGGACCGAGACCGAGCGCGTCCTCCGTCACCGGCGCAACATCGTCGAGCTCTATCTCTCGGAAGTGCCGGAAGGGGCCGAGCCGCCGGAGCTGCTGAACAAGCTCGCCGCCAGGCTCGGCCTGACGCAGGTCCGGTACCGGGACGCGGCCAAGCGCGTCCGCTACCGGGACGAGTCCAACCCGTTCTTCACGTTCGACAACGACCTCTGCATCTCCTGCGCCCGCTGCGTGCGGGCCTGTGCGGAGATCCAGGGCACCTACGCGCTGACGATGGTGGGGCGCGGCTTCGAGGCCCGGCCGGTCGCGGGTGGGCTTTACCACCCATCGCCCATCACCCATCACCCATTTTCTTCTGGGTTCGCGTCCTCGAACTGCGTTTCCTGCGGGGCCTGCGTGAAGGAATGTCCGACCGGCGCCCTGGCCGAGAAGGTCATGGCCGCGGCCGGCCGGCCGCTCCAGCTCGTCAAAACCACCTGCGCCTACTGCGGCGTCGGCTGCTCGTTCGAAGCCGGCGTCCGCCAGGGCCGGGTCGTCACGATGCTCCCGGCCGACGACGGCCCCTCCAACCACGGCCACGCCTGCATGAAGGGCCGGTTCGGCTGGACCTACATCTATGCGCCGGACCGGCTGCGCAAGCCCCTGCTCCGTCAGGGCGCCGGCTGGCGGGAGCTGACCTGGCCGGAGGCGCTCGACCGGCTGGCCGCCGAGTTCACGCGGATCAGGGAGACCCACGGCCCGGAGGCGCTGGCGACGATTTCTTCCAGCCGCGGGACGAACGAGGAGAATTACCTCTTCGCCAAGTTCATGCGCTGCGTGCTCGGCACCAACCACATTGACAACTGCGCCCGCGTCTGCCACAGCGCGACCGTGACCGGCATGATGGAGGTGCTCGGCGCCTCGGCCGCCACCAACTCGATCCAGGACCTCGATCTGGCCAAACTGATCCTCGTCGTCGGCGCGAACCCGACCGAATCCCATCCGGTCGTGGGGGCCAGGATCAAGCAGGCCGTGCGCCGCGGGGTCCCGCTCATCGTGATAGATCCCCGCCGCACCGAGCTGGCGCGGCTGGCCGACCTGCACCTGCAATTGCGTCCCGGCACGAACGTGGCGCTGCTCAACGGCCTGGGCCACGTCATCGCGCAGCAGGGACTGCTGGACCGGGCCTTCATCGCCGCCAGGACGGAGGGCTTGAAGGACTGGCTGGACAGCGTCACGCCCTGCACGCCGGAGGAGACCGAGCGGATCACGGGAGTGTCGGCGGCGCTCGTCCTGGAGGCGGCCAGCCGCTACGCGACGAGCGGGGCCTCCTTCTGCGTGCACGGGCTCGGCGTCACCGAGCACCGGTGGGGCAGCCACGGGGTGATCGCCCTCTGCAACCTGGCGCTGGCCACCGGCAACGTCGGGAAGCCCGGCACCGGCATCAATCCCCTGCGCGGCCAGAACAACGTGCAGGGGGCCTCGGACATGGGCTGCCTCCCGACCCACTTCGCCGGCTACCAGAGCCTCGACGATCCGGGCCTGGCCGCCCGGCACCGGGCCGTCACCGGACGCCCCCTCCCGACCAAGCGCGGCATGAAGACTCCCGACATGTGGGACGCGGCGCTGGAGGGACGGCTCAAGGGGCTCTGGATCATCGGCTACGACGTGGCCCAGACCGACCCGAACCTCAAGAAGGTCCGTGAGGCGCTGGGGCGGCTGGAGTTCCTCGTCGTGCAGGACCTCTTCCTCTCCGAGACGGCCAAGCTCGCGCACCTCGTGATCCCCGGCGCCTCGTTCCTGGAGAAGGACGGAACCTTCACGAACCTGGAGCGGCGCATCCAGCGCATCCGGAAGGCGGTGGACCCGCCGGACGGCGTCCTGCCGGACTGGCTCGTGGTCGGCGAGGTGGCGACGCGGATGGGCTATCCGATGAAGTACGCTCATCCTTCCGAGATCATGGAGGAGATCGCCGCGCTCACGCCCAGCCTGGCCGGCGTCTCCTACGAACGGCTGGAGCGCTCGGACGGGCTCCAGTGGCCCGTGCCGGCGGCGGACCATCCGGGCACCCCGCTCATGCACCGGGAGAGCTTCCCGCGCGGGAAGGGCCGGTTCGTGCCGGTGGACTATCTCCCGCCGGGCGAGTCCCCGTCGAAGGACTACCCCTTCATTCTGACCACGGGCCGCATCCTGCAGCACTACAATTGCGGCGCCCAGACCCGCCGGACCGACATCCTGCAGGTGGTGGACGCGGACGTGCTCGAGATGCACCCGGCAGACGCGGCCGGCCTCGGCCTGACGCACGGGGACCTCGTCCGGCTCGTGAGCGCACGGAGCGACGCGGTGCTCCCGCTGGCCGTGAGCGACCGGGTCCTGCCCGGCCATCTGTTCACGAGCTTTCACTTCCCGGCCACCGACGTGAACGCGCTCCTCTCCTCCAGCGCCGACGAGAGCTCCAAGTGTCCCGAATACAAGGTCTCAGCGGTGCGAGTCGAAAAACTTGCGGGCGCGGGGCTCGGGGCACGGGGCGAGAGGCGATGGAGCTTGATTACGTGATGACAGGATACGAAGCGCGGAGGGCAGGCGACACGGGGACGCGGCGACAGGTGGACCCGGTGACCGCTGCGTCGCCCCGTCTCCGCGTCTCCGCGTCGGATACCTCGCGCCCCGAGCCCGTGGCGCTGCCGATGTTCGACGCCTACGCGCCGCCGCAGATCGCGGTCCGGGTGCGGGAGGTCGGCGTGGCCAAGGCGACCGCGCCGGTCCCCACGATGCTGGGGCTGGCCGTCCTGGCCGGCGCCTTCATTGCGCTGGGGGCCCTGTTCTTCACCGTGACGATCACCGCCGGCGGCGCCGCGCCTCTCCCCTTCGGGCTCGGCCGCCTGCTCGGCGGAATGACGTTCAGCCTGGGCCTCGTGCTGGTCGTGGTCGGCGGAGCCGAGCTCTTCACCGGCAACAACCTGATCGCCATGGCCTGGGCGGCCGGCAAGGTGACGACGGGGCAGGTGCTCCGGAACTGGCTGTGGGTCTATCTGGGCAACCTGCTCGGCGCGCTCGGCACGGTCGCGCTCGTGCTGCTGACCGGGGTGAACGGGCTCGCGGACGGGGCGGTCGGCGAGACCGCGGTCCGGATCGCGCGGGCGAAGGTGTCGCTGGACCCGGTGGCCGCGGTTGCCCGCGGCGTCCTCTGCAACGTGCTCGTGTGCCTCGCCGTCTGGCTCTGCATGGGCGCCCGCGGCGTGGCCGACAAGATCCTGTCCATCCTGTTCCCGATCACCGCCTTCGTCGCCTGCGGGTTCGAGCACTCGATCGCGAACATGTATTTCCTCCCGGTGGGCCTCGCGCTGACCGCGGGAAGCGCAACTCCGATTTCGCTCGGCGACGCGATCACCAACCTGGGGCTGGTCACCCTGGGCAACGTCCTGGGCGGCACGGTCCTGGTGGCATTGGTCTACTGGTTCGTTTATCTTCGGGGAGAAGGCACGAGGCTAGAGGCCAGGGGCTAGGGGAACCCTCTGTGATCCTCGCGCCACGAGCCTCTCACCCCGCGCCTGCGCACAAGCCAAGCGATGATCTACACCATCACCCTCAACCCGGCCCTGGACCACTATCTGGAGGTGGAGGACCTCCTGATGGACGACGCCAACCGCGTCAGGTCCGAATGCCTCTTCGCCGGCGGCAAGGGGATCGACGTCTCCCGCGCAATCCGGCGCCTGGGCGGGGACAGCATGGCCCTGGGGTTCATCGGGGGACACAACGGACAGATCCTCGTAGATCTCTTGAAACAGCAGGGCGTGACCTCGTATTTCACCCCCGTCGCGCAGGAAACGCGCCGAGACCTCATCATCAGCGCGCGGCGGAGCGGCGCGCAGACGCTGCTGCACGCGAGGGGACCGGCCATCTCGGCGGAGGAATGGCGATGCTTCCTGGCGCACCTCCGGGTCCTGGAGCTCCGCGATTCTTACGTGGCGCTCGGCGGGAGCCTGCCGCGGGGCGTGCCCGCCGATGCCTATCGGCAGATCGTGGCGCTCGTGCAGAGCCGCGGGGCGAAGGCCGTCCTGGACGCGGACGGCCCCTGTTTCAAGGCCGGTCTGAGGGCGAAGCCGTTCGCGATCAAGCCGAACCTGCACGAGCTGCGGCGGGCGACGGGACGGCGGTTGAGGACCGAGGCGGAGATCCTCGCCGCGGCCAGGGATTTGAACCGCTCGGGCATCGAAGTCGTCATCGTCTCGCTCGGACGCAAGGGGCTCCTGGTCGTGAGCAGCCGTGGGGCCCGCTCGCCGCAAACGGCGATCCGCGCGGTCCCGCCGCGCGTGAAGGTCCGGAGCCGGGTCGGGGCCGGCGACTCCACGGTGGCCGGCTTCGTCTTCTCGCATGCGAGCGGCAAGTCGTTCGAGGACTGCGTGCGGTTCGCGACGGCGGCGGGCACCGCGGCGACCCTGGCGCCCGGCAATCAACTGTGCCGCCTGGCGGATGTGCAGCGGCTGGCCCCGCGGGTCACAATACGAACAGTGAAGGGTTAATGGGTGATGAGTGATGGGTGACGAGATTGACCCGAACCAAAGTCGCCAGTCGCCGTCGTACCTTCAACTCATCACCGATCACCCATCCCCGATCACGAGGAATCGCAGACCGAAAGGAGTCCGATGATGAGAATACTGCTGGCGACGGACGGATCCAAGCACGGACGATGGGCGACGGAATGGATCGGGCGGCTCCCGCTCGTGGAGCGGCCCCAGGTGACGGCGCTGCACGCGGTGGACGCGGCGGCCCTCCGGGCGCCGTTCATGGTGCAGCCGGTCGTGGCCGGCAACGAGCGATTCATCCAGGCCGAGATCAGGCGGATGGAGGCCCAGGCGAAGAAGGTCCTCGCGGAGACCGCCTCGCTCCTGGCCGCGCTGGGCCTCAAGGGCAAGGCCCGGAAGGTCGAGGGCTCGGTCGCCCCGTCCATCCTGAAGCAGGCGCCCGGCCGCAAGGGGCTCATCGTGGTCGGCAGCCGGGGCCTGGACGCCATGGACCGGTTCATGCTCGGCAGCGTCTCCACCCGGGTGACCCAGCACGCCCCCTGCTCCGTGCTCGTCGTCAAGCAGCCGCCCCGGCCGATCCGCCGCATCCTCCTGGCCACGGACGGGTCCAAGTCGTCCGAGAAAGCCCTGGCCTTCCTGCTGCGCGAGTTCGCCCCGCGGAGCGCGACGCCGGAGCTCGAAGTGCTCGTCACGCACGTCATGCCGTTCATCAAGTATCCGGAAGTCAGGGAGGCGGGGCTCGCGCTGGCCCATTACTATGCGGACAAGCTGGCCAAGGCCGGCTACCGGGCCGAAGAGATCTGCCAGCTCGGGCATCCCGCCGACGAGATCATCAAGGTGGCCGACCACCGGAAGGCGGACCTGATCGTGGCCGGGGCCAAGGGCCTGGGCGCGGTCGCGCGCTTCCTGCTCGGCAGCGTCTCGACCAAGCTCGTCCAGCACAGCGCCTGCTCGGTGCTGGTGGTGCG
>JBFLWP010000018.1 GCA_040757595.1 Nitrospirota bacterium
TCGGCGCGTGGCATCACGCGGGCGAGCATGTCAAAGAAGTTGGACGAGGAGATCGAGGTCTTCGCGTCGAAAGCCAAGGCGCTGCGCCGCTGGCGGATGATCTGGCCTGCTGAGAGGGCGGGCGCCCCGTCCAAGCGGCGCCCCCTCTCGTGACCGGTGATGAGTGACGGGTGACGAATGGAAAGATCAGACGGCTCAGCGGGGAGGTCTACGAACCGCTGCCCCGCCCTCGATTTCCGCGAGGCCGCCGTAACCTCGTCGATGATCTCCCAGCGCACTGGCTCGTCCCGGCTGAGGCGGTTCGCTCTCCCGTACCATTTCGCATTTGCAGGGTCCTGCACCGCTCCCGCATCGAGGAAGAGGGGGAGCGACATCGAACGGCTCGCGGCACCCGCCGGCCAGACCGCCGCCGCACAGTCCGGGTGCTCCCTCTCGGCCCCGACGAAATCCTCGGGCCGGTTCAGGCCGAGCAGGCCCTCCAGCAGGTCGTCGGTCATGTCTTCCAGGAGCAGCAGGTCCCAACCGAGGGCCGCGGCTCCGATCCGGGCCGTCCCGATCGCATGGCCGGCATCATGCTGACAGTAGCGGAAGGCCCGCTCCCCGTACTTCCAGGCCTCCCGCCAATGGATCGAGGAGAAGGCGATCAGGAAAGCGCCGGGCGGGAAGGCCTGCATGAGGGTCGCGAACCGCTCGGATTCCCAGTCGCTCCGCCGCTCCAGCACGTGCTCCCTGGGCGCATAATGGTACAGGCCGGGCGCTGGCGCCAAATCCGGGACGGCGCCGATCAAAAGATACCCCTCGGTCGGATGCAGGTTCCCGCTGGACGGGTTGCTGCGGAGGGCCCACCTGGTCTCCCCCGCCTGCTTCCAGGCCGAAATGGCCAGGGCGTATTCGAAGAACCGGGACAGGCTACGGAGCGAGACCGGTTCGGCGGGGACGCGCCCCCGACGGTAGAGATCGTCGTAGCGAGGGGACACGGGAGACTCCTCCGGCTTCAGAACCGGCAGGCGGACCGCCGGGCTCCCCTCAAATCGGCGGAAGGGATCGGGCTGGTTGGCCCAGTCCAGGTATCCCAGGGATCGGGCAAACCGGAAAAAATGATGTTTCGTCTCCTGATGATACCGGATGACGTGCTGGATCTGATCCATCGGCGGTCGAACCGGCTCACTGCGGGAAGGGATGGCTGCCGCACCGGGGACAGGACATGCGGACAGGACCGTCACAACAGTGGTAGAAAGAGTCATTCATGACGAGGAGGTTTTCTATGGCTCACCGCCGCGCCCGGTTCAATTGGCTGGCCGCCCTGCTCTTGACTACCGTGGGTCTCGCCCAGGCGCAGGATCTGATTTCCGCCACAGGTCTGGGCCGGCCGCCGGCCGACTCCGTTTCGCCCGCCCAGGCCTACGCCATGGCCGAACGGGCGGCCTTCCTGCAGGCCGTACGGGAGGCGGCGAACAAGGCAGGCCGTCAGCCGCCGCTGGACTATGCCGGCCCGATCAAGGTAGGGGCCGTCATCCGCGACTTCCGCATCACCAGGATCACACGTCTCCCAGACGGATCGGTCCAGGTAGAAGTGTCCGTGCCCCGATCCCGGATCGCCCAGTGAGCGCGCGATCCGCTCAGAGACGGCACTGGTTCCGCCTGGGAATGACGCAGATGAACCGGACGGCCGACCCCGCATCGGCCACGAAGCAATGCTGCTCCCCCGGCGCGATGAACACGGAATCTCCGGCTTGAAACGGGGTGGCGTTCTCTTCCGTCCGCACCAGGCCGCTCCCGGCCAGGATGAACACTTCGTGCTCCCACTCATGCCGGTGGAACGGGGTGCTGGCCCCCGGTTGGATGTCGAAGACCCGCATGGAGAAGTTCGGGGCTCCGTCCCGATCGGTGATCAGCTCCCGCATCTCCACCCCGGGCGGGGCGTCGGCATAGGTCCCGGGTGCGACCGTTCGGGAATGTTTGATAATCATGCCGGACCTCTCATGCACGCCCCGATGTCAGGTACCTTAGCACGCCCTCCTGAGCCGGACAAGCCGCCGCTTTCCCCGGATTCTGTCTCAATCCTTAGCCGCACGGCCGCCGATGTAACCGGCCGATTGTGGTATGATGCGCCCCCGCGATGCCTTTGATCTGGTGTTCCATCTCCGGTCACGGTTTCGGCCATGCGGCCCAGGTGGTCCCAGTCCTGAACGAATTGGGGCGACGGGTCCCAGGCCTTCACGCGATCCTGCGCACGACCGTCCCCCGTTCGTTTTTCGAAGGGCGCCTGACCATCCCCTGGGAGGTGAGCGCCGCCCGGCAGGACGTCGGCTGCGTGCAGCACGGTCCGCTGCACGTTGACGTCGCGGCGACCTGGATCGAGCACATTCGGCTGCACGAAGACTGGGACCGGCTCGTGACGACGGAGACGCGCGCCATCCAGGCCAGTGCGCCGAACCTGGTGCTCTCGGACATCTCCTACCTGGCCATCGAGGCAGGGGGCCGCGCCGGCCTTCCGACCGTCGGTCTGTGCAATCTTTCCTGGGACCGTGTCCTCGATCGTTTTCTCACGCCGGACAGGCAGGAACACCGCTCGGTGCTGTCGCACATCCGCCGGGCCTACGCCCTGACCGACCTGATGGTGCGCCTCGCTCCTGGAATAGAATTGGACGCGTTCCGGCGCGTCGCGGACGTCGGTCCGGTCGCCACGCCCTCCCCTCCGGACCGGGCGGCGCTCCTCGCCGCAACCGGCGCCTCTCCAGGAGAACGCCTCGTGCTCGTCGCCCTGGGGGGGATTCCCCTGCAGCACCTTCCCTGCAAGGCGCTGGACGAATTGAGCGGTTACCGCTTCGTCGTGGCCGGGCCGGTGCCGAGCGACGCCCGTCGAAGCCACGCGCTGTCTGCGGTCCCGCTCGCCTTCGGAACGGTCTTCGCGTCCGTCGACGTCGTCGTGTCGAAGCCGGGATACAACACCGTGGTGGAAGCCGTGGCCCTCGCCAAGCCCATGGTCTATGTTCCGCGCTCGAATTTCGTGGACGAGCCGGCGCTCGTCAAATACCTCCACCGCTTTGGCCGAGGGGTGGAACTGTCGTTGGAGGACTTTCACGCGGGACGGTGGAAGGCCGCGCTGGAACAGGTCGGGACCGTCTCCCCACCCGGCCAGACGGCGCCGGTCCCCACCGGCGCGAGCGAGGCGGCGTCGATTCTGGCTGGCTATCTGAACGGACGAGAGGCGCGGGGCTAGCGGCGAGAGGCAAGGGGTGGAACCGCGCGTCCCCTCGCCTCCCCTTTCCCTTACCTCTCGCCTCGCGCCTCGTACCCACCTGAATCTACATCGCCGTCACGATGTCCCTTTTCATCGGGCCCAAGGCTCCCAGCAGCTCGTTCTTCTCCCGCTCCGGCACCTTAAACTTGTCCAACGTTGCGACCAGATCTCCCACCAGGGCGTCGAACTGCTGCCCCGTGATCGCCATGCCCGCATGGGCCGATTTCATGTCCCTGCCCGTGTACTTGCAAGGCCCGCCGACGGCCTCGCAGATCTGATCCAGCAGCATAGCTTTCAGGTGCGGGATGTTGGCACTGGCAAACTTCCCGTTGATCCGCGGATCGGCCGCCACCCGCGCGACGAAATCGTCTACGACGGCCGTGATCGCCTCCTTCTTGCCCAGCCGCTCGTACAGCGAGGCGCCCGCCGATGCCCCGCCCGGCGCGCTTCCGCTCCCCGATGCGGTCATCTCGCCCGCGCACCCGGCGCCGGCGGCAACCACTCCCACCAATCCCCATATCAGCAGACCACGACGAATCATCGTTGCTCCTCCTCTGCTCTCCATAGTGGGTGGCCTCTTCGATCGCGCAGGCAAGTCGGCATCCCATCCGCCTTTGCCCGGGATCGCCCTCTGTCCCCACTACGGAGCGTCCGTGCTGCCGGATGTATGGGCCACGACCGGCGCGTTCCGTCCAGGCCAGCCGGCGTGGAGCAGGGCGAGCATCGCCAGGTGTCCGACCGCCCCGAGCGCGGGCAGCACCTGCTGCGAAACCTGTCCCTTCAGGAGCAGCTCGATCAACGCCACGAAACAGCCGAGCAGGAAGCCGTTATTTTCGTGAAAGAACAGCGATTTGGCCGACGGGAACGCCGCCCGCGCCCGCCGGAAGAAGTAGCCGCTATAGACGGCCGTCGCGAAAACGAAGAGCAGATAGACGGGCAGCCACCGTAGATCGTAGGGATGCTGTCGGAGGACGAGACCTTGGGCGTAATAGGCGCCCAACCCCGCCGCCACCATCCAAAACTCGAGGCGCTTGACTCGCACGAACAAGCCGAGCAGGCCGCCCAATAGCCATACACCAATGGTCGTGTAATAGGACACGAAGGTGGAGGACAGGTGAAATTGCAGATGCACGAAATAGCCGACCTGGCAGACGGCGAAGTAAAAGCCGGCGGTCAGCGCGAACAGACTGGGGAGCAGCGGGCTCACGGCCAGATCCGAAAGAACGAAGCAAAGGTTCGGTAGGTGGAGGGGGCCCATTCGAGCACGATGTCGAGATCGTCCATGGAGGTGACGGTTCTGTCTTGGACCAGCGGGCGGACCTGCGCCGGCTCAAAGACTTGATCCGCACCATTGGCTCCCCAGGTCTCCAGGAGGGCGACAAGGTCCTGCTTGCTGAAGGGCAGATCTTTCGAGGCATAGACGAACGTATTGTCGGCCGCCCGGCTGTTCAGGACCAGATAGTCGGAAAACACGGCGTCAACGGTCTTTTCCGTGGAACTCCCATACCGTCTCATGTCCGGGTCTCCGAACCATTCTCCCGTATAGATGGCCAGGACCCCCCGCGGCGACAATCGTCGCTTGACCAGCTCGTAGAACTCCCGCGTATAGAGCAGGGCGGTCTGCACGTAGACCGGCGGAACCAAGTCAATGACGATCAGATCGTACTGCTCCTGCGAGGAGCCGAGAAAATGCTTGGCATCGTCCACGTGGAGGGTCCAGCCCCTCACCTGATCGAGGTGGTTGAACTCGCGAAACAAGTCCTTGGTCAGCCCGACGACCTGCTCGTCGATCTCCACGGACTCCACCGTGCGGGCCGTTCGCGAAGCGTGGTAGACGGAGGAGAGGGAACCGGTGCCCACGATCAGCACACGGCCCCCCGGCGCAAGCAAGGACGGAACGCCAGCCAGGTACCGATTGAAGGCCTCCAGATTGGTCGGGTTGAAATATTCCCGTCCGTTCAGGAGCAGCCGCTTTTCCTTTCCCTCCACCAGCAACACGTCAATCCGGTTGTAGATGGACTGGGTGGAGGCCAGGACCTCGATCTGGGAGTAGCCGTCCCGTCCTCGGTAGAAATCCTCCGCCGCGGCCCGATCCAACGGGCCGTAGGACAATCCGTACAAGATTGCCGCCGGGACGCCCGCGAAGACGAGGGCCATCCTTCCAAACAGGAACGCGAGCATGATCGAGAGGTTGAGAAAATAGAGGACCAGGAGTGCAGCGAAGCTGGTCCGACCCGTCGTGAGAATGAGCGCGACGCCGAACATCGCTCCCCCCAGCTCGACGGCATAGCACCGAGCCAGAGGTTCCCCTTCTGCCGCCTCGGCTGCCTCCTCGCGAATCCCGATAAGATAGGGAAGAAAGACCGTTGCCAGCGGCGCCATCAAGAGCGTGCCGAAGGCCAGAAGCGAGAACGTCATGTGCGGCAGGGAGCGCTGGTACCAGAGGGCGGCCAGATCCTTGATCAGCCAAGGGAAGAACAATTGGCCCACGACCAGGACCGTGCAAACGTGCGGAAGCCAGCGGTGCAACGTCCTGGGGGAAAGCGCGTAGCCGAGGGAGCAACTGCCCAGGAACGCCACGAGGACCAGCAGGATCGTAACCTCGGACGACTCGAAGACCATGAGGAATTCCTTCATGGTCCAATATTGGGCGAGAATCAGGTTGATTCCCGCGCCGAACAGGATCCAGAGAGAGCGCGGAGTTGCCATTTCCCGTGTCCGGTCCCCCATTTGGCTGAAGCCGCCCGTCCGGACATCCCTGTACACGAACCCGTGTATTTGAGCAAGCTCAACAGAAGCCCGGTCCGCAAGCGGCCGCCATCCACGGAGCCCCGGCGAGCCGGCGCTTCTTCTTGACAAGCCCTTCGGCAGCCGTTAGGGTGACCTTCGGATAGCGATACGGAGAGGCCATGACCGCGCCCATTCGCATTGCAGACGACGTCGTGTTCCGGGATTTAGCGGGTGAAGCCGTGTTGCTGAACCTGGCCACCGGCACCTATTTCGGTCTGGATGAAGTGGGCACCAGAATCTGGACCCTCATCGGGCTCCACGGCCGGAAGGACAAGGTCATCGAGATTCTGCTCGGTGAGTACGAGGTGGAAGAAGCGCGGCTCCGCGAGGACGTGGACCGACTCCTCGGACGACTGGCCGAGAAGGGACTGGTGAAGATCGATGCTGAGGAAACTTCGCCGGCTGGCTAGCCTCTCGCCCGACGAGTGGCTCCTGTTGCCGCAGTTGTTCTTGGCGGCTCTGACGATCGGCGCCGGGACGCGGCTTCTTCCGCTCTCCTACCTGGCTCGTGTTCTCTCCCGTTGCGCCCGACATCCCTGGTTGTGCCGCGTTCCCGCGCTGCACCGTCAAGCCAGGCTTGAGCGACTGACCGCCCTTGTGGACATCGCCGCGCGGGCAACCTGCGGCGGCGGATATTGCCTGCGACGGTCCCTGCTCCTCTTCTGGCTCCTCAGCGCCCGTGACACGTCGGTCCGGCTCCTCATCGGCGTCGCCAAAGAGGCCGATGTCCTTCACGGGCACGCCTGGGTCGAACGAGGGGGGGAAATCGTGGGGGACTCTCCCGAAGTCGCCGAACAGTTCGCCACAGTCCTCACGTTCGACCCGAGATGAGCGGAATCGCCGGAATCCTCCATCGTGACGGCCAGCCGGTCAATCGGGCGGACCTATGGCGTCTGACGGACTGCCTCGCCCATCGCGGCCCGGACGGGCACGGTCACTGGATCAACGGCCCCGTTGGGCTGGGTCACGTGCTGCTCCAGACCACGCCGGAATCGTCTCATGAGCGGCAACCCTGGTCCGACGAGTCGGGGCGCCTCTGCCTGACCCTTGATGGACGGGTGGACAATCGGGACGAACTCCAGGGCGCACTCGAGGGAGCCGGCGCCACCTTCCGAAACGAGACCGACGCCGAGTTGGTCCTGCGCGCCTACGAATGCTGGGGGGAGGGCTGCGCCAAGCGGATCATCGGGGACTTCGCTTTTGCCATCTGGGATGAGCCGAGCCAGCGCCTGTTCTGCGCACGGGACCACATCGGCATCAGGCCCTTCTATTATTTCCTGTCCGGTCGGCTCTTCCTGTTCGGCTCGGAGCCGCACCTCATCCTCCGGCATCCCGACGTCCACCCAGAGCCCAACGAGGGGATGATCGGCGAGTATCTGGCCAACCAGGTGACCAGCCAGGAGGAGACGCTGTTTCGCGGAGTTCTCCGCCTCCCGCCAGCCCATTATCTCATCGTGACTCCCCGTTCGGTCCGCAAAACTCGCTACTGGGACGCCGACCCTTCGAACGAGCTGCATTACCGCGCCGACGCCGAGTACGCGGAGCACTTCCTGTCCGTCTTCGGCGAAGCGGTGCGGTGCAGGCTCCGCAGTCGCACCCCGGTCGGCGCCGATCTGAGCGGCGGGCTCGATTCGTCCTCCGTCGTCGGCTTGGTGCAATCGTTGGTCCGCCGAGGCGCTGTCCTCGACAAGGGCTTTGAGGCCTTTTCGCTGGTCTTTCCAGGGACGGCCTGCGACGAGAGCCCCTATATTGATGCCGTCGTCGAGCGGTGGGGACTCCGCGCGAATAAACTTCTGCCGGAATTTGCGGATGCAGACGCGATCGCTCTACAGATTCGCCGTCACCTGGATTTTCCGGACTATCCCAACCAGACCATGTCCAACCCCCTGTCGGCACTCGCCCGTGAGAAGGGGATCGCGGTCGTACTGACGGGGATCGGCGGCGACGACTGGCTGGGCTCTGGATTCCCCCCCCACGCGGATCTGCTCCGCTCGGGGCGCTGGCTCGCATTGATCCGACAGCTTCGGCAGGACCCTCAAGGGCTCGGGCTGATGCAGAACCTCCAAGAGTTGCTTGCGATCGTCCTTCCCGCCTGGGTGCTGCGCCCGTATAGATGGGCGGTTCGCCGCGACGGCCTGCCTCCCTGGATCGACGGCGGGTTCGCACGCCGCGTTGACTTGGCCGACCGGCTCCGCGCCCCATCGCCGGCCGGCCCCTTCACCAGCTATGCCCAGCGGGACATCTTCCTCTCGCTCCGGAGCGGAGAGCACACACTGTCCTGTGAATTGGTTGACCGTTCGGCCGCCAGGTTTGGCCTTGAGAATCGCCATCCCTTCAACGATCGGCGCTTCATCGAGTTCGTCTTGTCCCTGCCCCAGACGCAGCGGCAGCGGGACGGCCGGATCAAGTTCATCATGCGACAGGCCATGCGAGACTTGCTGCCCGACCTCGTGCGTGAGCGTCAGACCAAGGCGGAATTTTCACCGGTCTTCCTGCGCGCCTTCGAGACCCTGGGAGGCCGGCAGTTCTTTGCGTCCCTTTCCGCTGTGACGCAAGGATGGGTGTGCAAGGAGACGGTTTGCCGGATGTACGAAGAGACGCTCCGCGCCTCAGCCGACGACGAGGGGATTCCGCACGTCTGGCCCCTGTGGATGATCGCCGGCATGGATCTCTGGGGCAACGCCGCCCTGAAGGAGCCGATCGGTCGCATGCCTCCTGTGCGGCCGTATAGGGAAACCGCGGTGTCGCTCGCTTCATCCCCCAGTTTTGAATTAGAATGGACGAGGCAGCATTAGTCCTTACGCGATGGAGGACAGGTCATGCAGCGTGAAACGCGTCCGGTGGGCAGGAAAAAGCCTTATGCGCCCCCAACCCTGCTGGAGTACGGCAGCGTCGCCAAGCTGACGGAGAAAAAGAGCGGCTCCATCCCTGACGGCAAATCCGGGATGACGATGGGACACGGCAAGGGCGGCAAGGGTGGGATGCATCCAGGAATGGGGATGATGCTTGGTTTCGGGCTTGATGATGACTAGCGTGCCACCGGTCATCTCCGCAGCACGAAGTCGAGACAACCGTTCCGATGTCTTTCATTCTCGACGAGCATCGGCAATACCTCGCTGACGAAGCGCGCACGCGCGCCTTTCACCGGGCGATCGGCGAAGTCGTCAAGCCGGGCGACGTGGTCGTGGACCTGGGAGCTGGAACCGGCATCCTGGGACTCCTTGCCTGCCGGGCCGGGGCCAAGCGCGTCTATTCGGTCGAAGAAACCGCGATCATTGACTTGACCAGGGACCTCTGCCGGGCCAACGGATATGAAGACCGCGTGACGCTCATCAAAGAATCCTCGACCAGGGCCGAGCTTCCAGAGCGAGCCGACGTGGTGGTCGCGGATCAGATCGGCGAGTTCGGGTTCGATGCAGGGATCTTCGAATATTTTCGTGACGCCCGCGAGCGCTTCCTCAAGCCCGACGGAGTGACCATCCCGTCCCGCATTGACCTCCACGTCGCTCCTGTCGAGTTCCGTCAGATGTGGGAACGGGTTGAGTTCTGGAACACCTCACCGGAGGGATTCGATTTCTCTCCCGTTCGAGCTCGCGCCGTCAATGCCTGCTACTCGGTGAAGCTCCGCCCCGAGCAACTCCTCGGAGAGCCGGCGACGCTCGCATCTCTCGACCCCTCACGCGCACCGGCGACTTGGCTGAGGCTCGAAGCCTCGTGCCCGGTCCGGAGGGCCGGTACTCTCCACGGCATCGGCGGGTGGTTCTTCGCCCTGCTTTCCCCGAACGTCACCCTATCCAATTCCCCCCTGGCTGAAGCGCCGATCAACAGGCGGGCGGTGTTTTTCCCGATTGCCAGCCCGGTTGCCGTCGAAGAGGGAGACCGGGTCCGGATCACGATGAGCATCGTGCCGGCTGAGACGCTGATGACCTGGAAAGTTGACGTGTGGGGATCGGCCGTCCAGGACCGGCCGAAGGCAACCTTCACCCACTCCACCTTCCAGGGCATGCTGCTCTGCAAGGAGGATCTTCAGCGGACCCGGCCGGAGTTCGTCCCCATCCTCACTCCCTGGGGAGAGGCACGCCGATCCATCCTGGAGTTGTGCGACGGCAAGACCCCCCTGGCCGAGATCGAGAAGGAAGTTCACCGCCGGCACCAGGCCCTGTTCCGCTCGCCGGCCGAGGCCGCGCAGTTCGTGGCCGAGGTGGTCACCCGTTACGCCCGATGACGCTCAAGCTCGCACAGGGACTCCACTTCCATCGGTACCGAGTGAGCGGTCTGGTTCTGGCCAGCGAGCTCCATCTGCCGGAGCTCACTCCCCTCCAGGATCAGCCCGTCACGGAGGGACCAGAGATCCTCGTCCGCCTCGCGGGAGAAGGGCACCACTTTCCCAAAATTTCCGACTGGTTCTTGACCATGACGCTGCCCGACGGGGAGCCTTGGCTCTCTTGCGGCCGGGTTGCAGCCGGAAGCACCTCGAACGCCAGCTACCTGCTCCATTTCCCAGGACTGGGCGATTTCCTGGTGGATGCAGCGGGGCAGGAGATTGCCTGCAAGGCCAAGCCAGGAACGGGAGAGGAGGCTCTCAGGCACCTGCTCCTGAACCAAGTGCTGCCGCTGGTGCTCAACCTGCGCGGGCGGGAGGTTCTTCATGCCACCACCGTGCTCACGCCCGCAGGGGCCTGCGCATTCACCGGCCAGACCGGCTCGGGCAAGTCCACGCTGGCCGCCGGCTTCCTGCTCGCCGGCTACCCCGTCATCAGCGACGACTGCCTCTTGCTGGACGAGCGGAACGGACGTATCGCCGCCATTCCCGCTTATCCGGGCATCAGACTGTGGGACGATGCGCTTGAGGCCCTGCACGGAGCCCATGAGAAGTTTCCAACCACCGCCCCCTATACGACCAAACGCCGGCTCCTGGTCCCAAACCAGCGAGAGCAGTTCCCGACCGAGCCAGTTCCCCTGGCGCGGGTCTATTGCCTGGAAGGGCCCGCCGGTTGTCACGAGGCGGAGCCTCTCTCACCACCTTCCATTCGGCACCTGAGGCGCCGGGACTCATTCATGCACCTGCTGCCCTGCCTGTTCCGGCTCGACATCCAGGATCGGGCCATGCTCACCAGGCAGTTCCTCTTTCTCGACCGGCTCGTCGCCCGGGTCCCCGTCCGTCAGCTCGTCGTTCCTCCGGACTTCTCCTCTTTGCCGCTGGCGCGGGAGGCTGTTCTGGCAGACCTCCGAACCGGGTGAGCCGATGCTCCTTCCCGTCATTCGCCCGTTCCTGCTACAACTTCTGCGAGACTCGGAACAGGAGGATGGGATGTCGTCCTCCCTGTTCGAGGCGGAATGGGGACAAGTCCTCTCCGATGCGGCCGAGCACGGGGTGACTGGAATCCTCTATCGGCGGCTCAAGGCTGCAGATCCGGCGCACCGGCCACCGGCCTCCGCATGGCAGGAGCTCCGTCACGCCGCTCATCAAATCGCGGCCAAGAACCTGTCGTTCGCGCACGAGCTTGCGACCATCTTGCGCGCCTGCCGCGCCGCGGGCCTGGACTGCATCCCCCTGCGCGGCCTGGCCCTGGCCGAACAACTCGGCTGGGATCTCACCGCCAGGCCGATGAACGATCTGGATCTCCTGGTCCGCCGCGAGGATCTCGCCCTGGCAGCGGAAACCCTGACTGCTCTGGGCTACCGGGAGATCGACCGGCGACCCGGCTTTGCCCGGACCTTTTCCTACACGCTGGAGTTCATTAGAAGCGGAACCGGCCAGCCGTTGGTCGAGCCCCATTGGACCATCGCCTATCCTCCCTTCGCGGATCGGGTGGACATGGCCAAGGTTTGGCAGCGACGCCGGCGGGGGACGGTGGCGGGGCTCGACACCTCCCTGCTCGATCCGACCGATCTTCTGCTGCACCTCTGCTTCCACTTGATCCACAAGGGAGAGGAGGCACCCCTCCTGTGGTGGTACGAACTCCACCGCCTGATCCGGCAACAGGGGGCCTCGCTCGACTGGCCGGACATCGTCCTCATTACCCATCAGACCGGCCAGGGCCTGTTCCTCGCCGAAGCTCTGAATCAGCTCCGGCAACTGTTTGGTTCGCCTGTCCCTCCCTCCGTCTTGGCCCTCCTCACCGAAACGGGCTTAGCGGGCAGGCGAGCCCCGGCTTGCTCGGGACTGGAGGAACGCCTGGTCCGCCTCTTGGCCGGCGATGACCAGGTGGACGGCCGGGAAAGTTTCGCTCAACTCCTGACCATCAAGGGCCTCCGCCCCAGACTCCGCTTCGCGTTTGCCCTGCTCTTCCCCACCTCCGCCTTCATGCGGTTCCATTACGGACTGTCCGGCCGGACTCAGGTGGCCGTCTGGTACGTGAAGCGTCTCCTGTTTCTGGTCCGCGAGGGGGCCAAGGGCCTCGCCCGTCTGATCTTCCCGGCCGGGAAATCGCTCCCCTCCTCACCCAGCTAGACTCACCGCGGTCGAGCTGCATCGCGGGACACGCAAGATCCTTGCATCCTTTTGCGTGCATCGCCCGTAGGTTATGGTATGATGCCCGCCGACGCAGGCACCTCAGATCTCCGTGAGCACGGCGCCCATGGGATCCACGCCCCGATCGGTCTCCTCCACCGTTCAACCGGCCCTCTTGGCCCGCGTCGCCAAGGGGGATCAGCAGGCCTTCGAACAACTCTACGATCAGTCCAGCTCCCTGCTCTTCACGCTGGCGGTGAAGATCCTCGGCGACCGCGACGAGGCGGCCGAGCTGCTGCAGGAAGTGTATCTGGAAATCTGGCGGAAAAGCCTCCGCTTCGACGCCGGGCGCGGCACGCCGACGGCGTGGCTCGTGACGGTCACGCGCAGCCGCGCCATTGACCGGCTCAGGGCCGGGACTGCGAGGGGGCATGGGCGGACGGACCCCCTGGACGCCGCCGCGGCCGCCGAGTTGAAGGATGATCGCCCCAGCCCCCTGGACGATCGGGCCGGCCAGGAACTGCGCACGGCGGTGGAGAAGGCCCTGGCGGATCTCCCGGAAGATCAGCAACAGGCGGTCATGCTCGCATTCTACGAAGGGCTGTCCCACACGGAGATCGCCGCGCGGCTGAACCAGCCGCTGGGCACGGTCAAAACCAGGATCAGGCTCGGCATGGGCAAGCTCAAGGACGACCTGCGGCCCTGGTGGGATCAAGGGTGATGGTGGAGAGGGAATCGGTGTCGCACGAGACTTTCGAAGAGGCCCTGCCGCTCTACGCCGTCGGGGCACTGGACCGCCAGGATCGCCAGCCGATCGAGGCGCACCTCCTGACCGGCTGTCCTGTCTGCCACGCCGCGTTGAAAGAATACCGTGCCGCGGCGGGACTCCTCCCCTACGGGCTTCCGCCGGTCCCCGCGCCCCCCTCTTTAAAGGGACGGATCGTCGGGGCGCTCGCGCAGAAGCCCTCCGTGCAGGAGACGGCCAAGCCGGCCGAGCCACCACCCCGTCTGGAGCCGGGCCGGTGGCTCAATCACGTGATCCCGCCGGAGCCTCCCTGGTACAGCGTCTTCTTCCGTCCAGCCTTCGTGCTGGTGCTCACCCTGGCCGTGGCGGGCACGGGCTTCTACGCCTGGACCCTCCGGTCTCGGGTGCTCGACGAGAGCGTGCAGCGTCAGCACGTGGAGGCGGCCCTGCAAGCCGAAACCGCGCGCCTGGCCACGTTGCAACGGCAGGTGGCGGAGCAGGAGCGCCTGTTGGCCGGCTTGCGGGAGGAGATCACGCATCGGTCCGGCGACGTGGGCGATCTCCTCGGAACCCTGACCGAGCGGGAAGCCGAGCTGGACCGACTGCGGGCGCAGGCGAGCGACCAGCAACGGGAGATCGCCGGGCTTCGCAAGACGCTCGCGCAGCGCGACGAGATGCTGGCTTTCCTGCGGTCCCCCAACGTCAAGGTGGTCTCGCTCGCCGGAGCGGATCAGGCCAAGTCGGCCGGCGCCCTGCTGTTGTTCGATCCGGAGAGCAAGAAGGCGTTTTTCTACGGCTTCAACATGCCGCCGCTTCCGGCCGGCAAGACCTACCAGCTCTGGGCCATCGCGGGCAAGCCGATCAGCGCCGGAGTGTTCGGAACCGACGCCGGCCAGAAGAGCCGGCTCGTGATCCGCAGCATCCCCGACCCGGCCGACGTCGCCAAGTTCGCGGTCAGCATGGAGCCGGAAGGCGGCCGACCGCAGCCCACCGGAGAGATCTATCTCGTCGGGCAGCTCTGATCGCCACCCGCATCTTTTTCTTGACAGTTCATTCCAACGCCGCTACAAGAGCCCGGCTTTCACGCCGTCTGTCGCTGATCCCCATCCGCAACCGAGGAGAAGACCATCACCGCGCGGTTCTGCAGGAGGACGGGGAAACTGTCTTTCTGGGCCTGGCTGACAGGCCTGTTGGTTTCCTGCGCCTCGATCTGCCCGTCCGTCGTTCACGCCCTTGAGAAATACGGACGGCCCCTGCCGGCGATCGGCGACGTCGGCGAGGAAGGCGTCGCCAGGGGCAAAGAGGAGCTGGAAGGAGCGGGGCAAGAGGAGTGGCTGCGGGGCTATCTGCTGACGGCCGCCTTCCTCGACAATCCTACGTTCGCCGCGCGGCCGAACAACACGGGGTTGGTCGGGCTCCGGCACATGATCCACCTGGAGACGGACCTCTACAAGGACTATCTCCAGTTCTACACGGACCAGAACTTCTTTTCGGACCGGAAGAGGGGCTGGATCACCTTGACCGAATGGGACCAGACCTACGCGTTCACCGGCTCGCTGGGCAACTGGGGCTGGCGCATCCAGTATGAAAAGGACTCCCCCCTGGACCGGAGCGGTCTCTCGCAATCCTACGGCGACTCGGTCATCACCTATGCGATCGACCCGCTGGCGACGCGAAGCTGGTGGAAGCAGCTCTTTCCCTCCCAGAACCTCACCGCCTACGCCGGCGCCGGTTGGCTGTTTTACAATGACACGTACTTCGCCCGTCCGGACAACACCGGGCGGGCCCTCTACCGCTACGTCGCCCACGCGGACTTGGACCTCTACAAGAACCGCGTCGTGGTCTTCGGCGACACGAACTTCTTCACCGACCGGCAGTCGAGCAACGCGGTCCGCCCGTCGGAGTTGGATTGGATGGTCGGCATCGCCTTCCGTTGGGGCCATGCTGAGATCAGCCTCTACCACGAGGCGGACATGCCGTTGGACCGTGACGGCTTGATCCAGCGATATACGGCAATTCAACTCCGATACGAATTCGAGTGGATGAAGGGGAAAGCGGCCGCCCTCAAGTGACAGCGGGTGGGCCTTCTCCGTCACAAGCCGCTGTGATAAGATGCGCGCGTTTGAAAGCCTTCAGCCCTCAGCGTTCAGCGATCAGCTCCCTCCCTCGATCCCTCCCCTCAAGAAGGGGGAGGAAAGGTGGGGGTGGAGTTGACTGCTGATCGCTTCCCAGCTATGACCGACAACGACATCGCATACATGCAGTTGGCCCTGGAGGCCGCAAAGCGGGCTCCAGCCATCGGGGAAGTCCCGATCGGGGCGGTCCTGGTGCGGGATGGGCAGGTCCTGGCGCAGGCCCACAACCTCCGGGAGGTCTGGCAGGACCCGACCGCCCATGCGGAAGTCGTGGCCATCCGCGAGGCCGCTACGCGGTCGGGCACCTGGCGGCTGACCGGTACGACCCTCTATGTGACCGTGGAGCCCTGTGCAATGTGCATCGGTGCCGTCATCCTATCCCGCATTGACCGGCTGATCTTCGGTGCCAAGGACCCCAAGGCCGGCGCCTGCGGCTCGATCTTCAACCTGCCGGACGAGCGCCGGCTGAATCACCGGGTTGAAGTCGTGGGCGGGGTCTTGGAGCAGGAGAGCCAGGACCTGCTCCAGGCCTTTTTCAGAGGTCTACGCGAAAACGTCGAAGAGCGAACGAGACAATGAAGAACCGTTGCTCGTGAAGCGTCGTTCGTGAAGCGCCAACTGCAAGAATCAAGGTGATGAAGCCGCTGAGGTATTCTCTCCGGGCGTCCGGAACCATCACATGACGCCCGGCTAGCGCAAGCGAGGTGGAGAGGTGCGAGAGTGGCCGAATCGGGCGGTCTCGAAAACCGCTGTCGGGGCAACTCGACCGTGGGTTCGAATCCCACCCTCTCCGCCACACCGAGCTTGCTTGGCGGGAGCGCGAAAGCGAGATCCGCAGCGAATCTCTCCTCTCAACAGGCAGTGCCGCGCCAGCAGTACCAACAGGCAGTGACGTTCTATGGCCATGAAACGGTGTCGCGTCCCGCGACTTCAATTGCAAAACTGTTTAGTATGGAGCAGCACGACCGTTCCAGCCACACGGGAGGTTGGGATTCGAACGAGAGGGATCGCGGGGGAGAGAAACTCGGCATGCCGCTACTTGAGCCGGTTGCGGATTCGGGCGATCATCTCGGCCAGTTCCGCCTGCCCCAGCCTCTTCGCTTCGTGCTTCACGCTCCACACCGCCTCCAGCGGAGCCGGGTCGGTGGCCAGCCTCGGAATCACGTGCCAGTGGATGTGGGACAGTTGATTGCCCAGCAGCCCGTAGTTGATCTTGACCGGGCGAAACTCTGAGGCCAGCGCCTCGGCCACCAGGCTGACCTCTTCGATGACCTGGCTCCGCTCCTCCCGGCTCAGCTCGAACAGCTCGGTCGCGTGCCGCTTGAGCACGAGGACCGTCCAGCCGGGAAAGAACTGATCCTCGAACAGGTAGGCGACGGTCAACCCGCAGTCGGCGATCCGGTGGTCCGGCAGGGGCCATCGTCCCGCACAGGCCTTGCAATCGTCGCGGCTCACCGCTGCGTCCTTTCCCGATTTACCGCTCACGGACTGGCCTTTCGGATCAGCGCCCTCCGGAGCTCGACCATCCCGAGCGTGTCCCGCGCACAGTAGCGGAGGAGCGCCTGCCTCAGCCGCTCCTTCTCCACCCAGTCGGTCTCCTCAAAGACCATCCGCTGATAGGCCAAGGCCGCCAGGCTCCCCTCCCGGATTTCCAGGTCTCCATAGTCCAGGTGCGGCGCGAGGGCCGGCAGGACGGACTTGATCGAGTAGGACCCGGCGAACTGCGGGTGGTAATACTGGGCCCTGATCACCGGGAGCAGGTCCCACAGGCGCGCGATCACGCGCTCCAGATCCTTCCTGAGTCCGGGCAGGGCCTCGATCAGGCCTTCCAGGATCATCCGCTCGTAGCCGGAATAGACGCAGATGCTTCCTTCTTCCCCGACCGAGGCCAGCAGCGCCAGGGCCAGCTCTTCTCTCGGGTCTCGCGCCTCCACACAGAGGTACTCCTCGTGCCGGACGGTCCCATCCTCCGCTTCGACATGGTTGGACCATTGGGTCGGAATCGCCTGGTAAGGCCTGGTTCCTTGGTACTTGGGGACGGCCGGCATGAAGGTCTCGAAGTCCAGGTGATGGACCGGATACCGGGCCGATTCCAGCAGACTCCTGAGTCCGGGCCCGATCCATTCGGCGTTTTCCTTGACGCGCTGCTGGATGATGGTCAGGGGATACGAGAGCGGAATCTCGTCAATGGTCTGGACCCCCTGGGCCGCAAGCGGCTCAATGGTCCTGGCTCCGCCCGGCAGATGATAGATCCAGCGCTCCGGCTTGTCTTTGGTGCAATGGGCCCAGAAGGGACATTCGTAGGGTTGATGGCAGTGGCTGTCCGGCTCGACGGCCGGAGGGGACGGGGCGGCCAGCATCGCCTTCATCCCGGCCAGCCGGCCGGGCACGGAGGGCAGAAGCTCCGCCACGGGAGACGTGAGATCTTCAATGGAGAACAGCCGGTCGAGATTCAGTTCCCCTCCCTGATAGACATAGCCGGTGTCGAGGTGCATGAGGGAGGAGCCGGCGAGCGGGAGACCGGCTCCCTGGAGCACGTAGGCCTGGACGGCCAGATCGTCCAAATGGACGGTCTTGACCCTGGTGGAGGACTTGACTTCGATCAGCCGCCAGGCGTCCGGTCCCGTCGGCTGCCGCCGTATCCGCTCCAGCACGTCCACCCGGACCAGCACCTGGTCACACTCGAAGGTTCCTTCGAATATGGCCGGCACCAAGGGATCGGCCAGCAGTTGGGCGGTCTGCTTGAGGGCCTCGCCAGATGGCGGTGATCCGCCTCGACCAGGACCCCGCCGGGGAACCTGGCCCTGGCCAGGGCTCCGATGCCGGTGCCCCTCTCCAGGATGGCTCGAGTCTGTTCGTCCGGTTCGGCGGCCAGGTCCGGATGGTGGATTTCCAGATAGAGCCGCTTGGGGCACTGGAGACCGGAGAGGAATTTCGACTTGGACAGCCGAATGTCGTTCAAGGGGATTGAATTCGTGACGAGTGACGCGTCACGCGTGACGCGTGACAGAGGCTCCATCGGCTTTCAGCGAGGGCCTCGTGTCCTTGCCCGGCCCCGTCGTCAATTCGATGCGGGCCACGCCCTTGACGTTGGCGCAGAGATCTCCCAGCCCGGGCGCCACCAGCCGAAAGGGCCCGCCCTTCTGCTCAGGCAGGGGCTCCCCGTCGAGCTCATAGATCAGGATGCCGTAGTCCCGCGCCTGCTGCATCGTCAGGCTGGCGGCAAACCGTCCGTCCTGCGAATGGAACGTCACATGGTCGGCACTGACCGCCGCGGTGGGCAGATCGAGGAGGCCCCTGACGCGGACGCCCCGGCCCTTCATGCCCTGCGCCACGGCGCCGACATCCGGCACGTGATGCTCGGCCGGCAACTGAGCCAGGGCGGTCCGATCCAAGGCGACCGGCTGGATCACGGCCCCGTCGATCCGGAGCACGCCCGGCCCGCTCTTCTCGCGCCCGGTGATGACCTTGACCAGGGCCGTCATCGCCTCGTTCAGCGGGGTGGGGATGCCCAGCTCCCGCCCCTTCCGTGCAACGTAGCCGTTGAGGGACTCGATCTCGGTCGGACGGCCGGCCTTCCAGTCGTCATACATGGACGTGTGGATGTCGCGAATCTCCTGCGTCCAGCGCACGACCTTGCCGGCCATGTCCGCCGCCAGCGGCACCTTCAGGGCGGCCGAAACCGCCGCCACCTCTTCCACGAGCTGGCGGATCACGCCCAGCATCTCCGGATGATCCAACGCCTTGGCCACGCGGTCGTTGATGAGCACCGTCAGGGGATTGAAGACGCAGTTCCAGCACATCTTCTCCCACTTGCTCCGGCGGATGTCCTCGACGATCTGGCAGGGCAGGCCCGCCTGCGTGAAGATTTCGGCGATCCGGAGCACCCGTTCGCTTCTGTGTCCGAGCAGCTCGCCGATCGCCACGCTCCCGCGCTTGTAATGTTCGATCACCCCCGGCTCGACGATCTTGGCATAGATGAAGGCCACCCCGCCCACCACGCAGTCCCGGTGGAACCGGCTCAGGATGCGGTCCTCCGTGTCCACCCCGTTCTGCAGCGTCAACAGGACCGTCCGCTCGGTCATGACCGGCTCGATCTGGGTGAGGGCTTCGTCCAGATCGTAGGCCTTGACCGAGAGAACGATCAGGTCCGGCCTGGGCAGCTCGCGAGGGTCGGAAGCGGCCGGCGGGTGCACGGTGAAGGTGCCGGCCGGGCTTCTGAGGATCAGGCCGTGGTTCCTCACGGCTTGAAGGGTCCTGGGCCGGAGCAGGAAGGACACGTGGGGATTGTGCCGGGCCAGGTGGGCGCCGAAAAATCCCCCGACCGCCCCGGCTCCGACCATCATGATCTGTTGCATGGAGTCTCCTGAAAATCGCCATCGGCTGTCAGCCTTCAGCCCTCAATGGCTCTTGACTCGACGCGGAGAGGGGTGACGGGGGGACGCGGCGAACTCTGCTTCGTTCCGCCGCCCTGTCTCCGCGTCCCCGCGTCGCCTATGGCGAAGCTGACGGCTGATTGCTGAGAGCGGAAAGCTCCGGTACTATAGCATGCCGGTTGTGGCCAGCCAACCGGCCACGGACCGTCCCGGCTTGACCGATCGTTGCATGACTCCTCCCCTTCAAGAAATCCGCGCCAGGCTCGGCCGAGCCAAGGCGGTCACCGTGCTGACGGGCGCCGGCATCTCGGCGGACAGCGGGGTGCCGACCTTCCGGGGGCAGGACGGCCTGTGGCGAAACTTTCGCGCCGAGGACCTGGCGACCCCCGAGGCCTTCGCGCGCGATCCCAAGCTCGTCTGGGAATGGTACAACTGGCGGCGGGAGCTGATCGCGACGAAACGCCCGAACCCCGCCCACTATGCGCTCGTCGAGCTGGAGCGGCGGATCGAACGCTTCTGGCTCATCACCCAGAACGTGGACGGGCTGCATCCGGCCGCCGGTTCGCGGAAACTCACGGAGATTCACGGCAACATCTGGAAGGTCCGCTGCACGGCTTGCCGGCTGGTGGCGGAGAACCGCGACGTACCGATTGCGATCCCGCCTCCTTGCCCCTCCTGCCGGGGACTGTTGCGGCCGCACATCGTCTGGTTCGGCGAGGCCCTGAGCGAACCGGATCTGGACCGGAGCATGGAAGCGGTGGCCTCCTGCGAGGTCCTGCTGATCATCGGCACCTCGGGCCTGGTCAATCCCGCCGCTTCCTTTGTCGGCATCGCCAAGGCGGCCGGGGCCTTCGTCGCGGAGCTCAACCTGGACCCGACCCCCAATTCGACCGTCGTGGACGTCTCCGTTCAGGGACGGGCCAGCGAGGTCGTCCCGCAGTTGCTTGAGGGATAGCCGTCAGCAGGGCGCGGCTAGAGGTTCGCCAGGAGGGACGGGAGCGCGTCGAGGCTCCCGATCCGGGGGACCTGCGGGGGAAGCTCCTTCGGCTCGCGGGTAATGACGACCCCGGCCAGGCCCGCGACCTGCGCGCCTTCGAAGTCGTCCCGGACGCTGTCCCCGACGTGGAGGGCCTCCTCCGGATCGACCGAATGCTTCTCCAAAGCCAGGCGGAAGATCCGGGGGGCCGGCTTGGCCGCACGAGCCAGGCTGGAGATCGTCACCGTATCGAACAGGTCGCTCAGCCCGAGCCCGCGCAGCACCGAAAACAGACGCGTGTCGAAATTGGACACGATGCCCAGCTCGAATCCCCGCCCCCTCAGCTCCTTCAGGACCCCCAGCGTGTCCGGGTAGAGCCGCCAGTGCTGGGGGCCGGCAAAGGCCTCGAAGACCTGCTCGAAGTAGTCGTCGAATCCCTCGAACATCCCGACCCGATAGAACACGTTGTGGACGATGTCGAACCACCAGAGCCGTTCGCACCGCTTGATGTCGGCCGGATCGGTGACCGAGAACACCGGGGGCGGGGCGTCGCGGAAGGCCCGTTTGAAGGCCTCGCCGACCGACGTGAGCAGCTCGGGAGTCTTCCGAACGCCGTAGGGCTCGGCATAGCCCAGATACACCTCCGCGACCGACCCCCTGACGTGAAAGAGGGTTCCGGCCGCGTCGAAAAAGACGACTTTGATCCGGTTCATTCAGAAGAGTCCTCAGTGCTCAGTGTTCAGTTACCGGCCCTCAGTTGACGGTTTCCGCCTGAAAACCGACGACTGAATACTGATAACCTCTTGCCCGCGCAGGCTCCCGATCCCTTCCCGGCAATAGCCCAGCGGGAGCCACCGGCAGGCCCCGCAGAGGCCCGGAAGATCCTCCCCGGACAGGCTCACGCCGATCCGGTCTAGAATGTCCCGCCACCGGACCTTGGCGCCCGTCTGCAAGCCGAGCCGTTCCAAGACGTGCCGGTCCTGCGCGCGCATCACGTCCTCCGAGTCCTCGCCGTTGAGCGTGCATCCCCCCGGCCCTCGATGGGGACAGGCCCGGCACACGTCGTCCGGTTCATCCACGACCAGGACCCACCGATCGGGATGGTCGCGGAGGTCGCGATGGACCGACGCGAGGTTCTCGACAAATCCGGGACTGTAGCCTTCGCCTCGGAACCCCTGGAGGCACAGGAGCGTATGCCCCCTGAGGCGGATTGGCGGCTGCTCCCCGGTCGCTGGAACACGGACGCTCACGGTGAGCTCCATCAACGGAAGGTTGAGCGAAAATTCTATCGAGTCCCGCGCCCCGAAGTCAAAAGTCGCGCTCGGCCCCGTTCCTTGACAAAGCCTCCCTCCTCCGCTACCTTGGCGATCGAGCGATTCATCAAGGGAAACGGGGCCCTCCCATGTCTCAGAAACTCTTGCTCGTCGACAGCAGCCCGGCCGTCCAACGGCTGGTCAAACAGGCCTCCGTCCCCGAGGGGTTCGAGGTGGTCACGTCGAAGGACGGGTTGTCCGGGCTCCAGACGGCCGAGCAGTTGAGGCCGGAGCTGATCATTGCCGACTACAACCTGGACGAAATCGCCTTCGTTCCGTTTTGCGAACGGCTGGCCGGCCTCGAGCTTCTGCCCCACACGCCCTTGATCGCCCTGGTCAATCCCTCCGATCGGATCGACGAAGCGGAGCTCCGGTTCCTCGGCGTCAAGGCTTTTCTCGAAAAGCCCCTCCGGTCCGACGACCTGGTCCACACGGTCAAGAAGCTGAGGCAGGAATCGGCGCCTAATCGGACCGCCGAGGGCGCGGAGCGAGTCGAACAGAAGCATCGGAGGGGCGTCTCGGATCAGCCGGCTTCCCAGCCGCTCAGCCTTGCCGCGGAAGTCGCACCCGTCAAGGGCCCGTCACCCGGCGAGCGGCCGGGAGCGATCACGTCGGGGGCGGAAGAAGTCGAACGGACGATCGCCAGGTTGCCTCCCGACCTCCTGAAGCAGGAAGTCCGCCTGCAGACCGCCCAGATCCTCCGCGAGCAGCTTCCTGCGCAGGTCGCCGCCGCCTTCCCCAAGGAAGAGACGATCGCGACCATTCGACGCTCGGTGCAGGAGCAGCTCCCGCCCGTCGCCTCGCAGCTCCTCGCGGAGATGAAGCCCGCGCTTCATCAGGGGCTCGCGGACACGGCCGGCCGCCTGATCAAGGAGATCGCCGAAAAGCTGGTGCTGGAACAACTGGAACCGGCGGTCAGCCGTCACCTGCCGGCCGTGCTCGAACGGGAGATCGGCGCGCTCGACACGCCGGTCAGAAAGGCTGTGCAGGAGGTCGCGGCCCAGCAGGTGCGCCAGACGGCGGAGGCGGCCCTCCGCGAGGCCGCCAAGGGGGTGGTGGAAGAAGCGCTCACGCAGGTCCTCCGCCTGGGCCTGCAGGCCTGGGCGAGTCACAAAGGAGAGCAGCCGAAAAGCTGAGCGATCGAGCCGCTACTTCCTGCCGCGCTTCATCCGCCTGGCTTTGGCCAGCCGCTTGAGACGCTGGACGTTCTTCCGGTGCTTCCTGCGGGTCGCCCGATCCTTCTCCCGTCCTCGTGCCATGCTCCTCCGCTCCTTTCTCGTGTCTCCGCATGCGCCGCTCACGACGAAGCGGCGCGATGTATAGCACAACCGTCCGATCCGGCACAAGCGACATGACGGGACGAGCCGTGAAGCGTCTCTCGCATCTCGTGAATCGTCACTCACCTGACGCTTCACGCTTCATGCACGACGCCCCCTCGCAGACGTTCCTTGAGGGGGGTAAGGCCGCGTGTTAAGATACGCCCCCGTTTTCGGTCGCGGCTGACACGACGCGCATCATGACGCTCCGGCAACTGGCAAAAACCTACGAGCCCAGGCAGGTCGAGGACCGGTGGTACCGGCTCTGGATCGACCAGGGCTATTTCCACGCTCCGGTGGAACACCGGGGCCAGCCCTACGTGATCGTCATCCCCCCGCCGAACATCACCGGCTCGCTGCACATCGGCCACGCCCTGAACAATTCGCTCCAGGACATCCTGATTCGATGGCGGCGGATGCAGGGACGCAACGCCCTCTGGGTTCCGGGCACGGACCATGCCGGCATCGCCACGCAGAACGTGGTGGAACGGCAGCTCCTCGCGGAAGGCGCATCCCGGGAGGCCCTGGGGCGCGAGGCCTTCGTCAAGCGGGTCTGGGAATGGAAAGCCCAGTCCGGCGGGACGATCATCCAGCAACTCAAGCGGCTGGGCGCCTCCTGCGACTGGAGCCGCCTGCGCTTCACGATGGACGAGGGCCTGTCCGCGGCGGTCCGCGAAGTCTTCGTCCGCCTGTATGAAGAGGGCTTGATCTATCGGGGAGAACGGCTGATCAACTGGTGCCCCCGCTGCCTGACCGCCCTGTCGGATATCGAGGTGGAGCACGAGGAGACGACGGGGCAGCTCTACCATATCCGCTATCCGCTGGCCGACGATCCCGCCTCGTCGCTGCTCGTCGCGACGACCAGACCCGAGACCCTGCTGGGGGACACGGCGGTGGCCGTGCATCCGGACGACCCGCGTTACCGGCACTTCATCGGCCGGAAAATCCGTCTGCCCCTGACCAAGCGGAAGATTCCGATCGTGGGCGACCCGGTCCTGGTGGATCGGGAATTCGGCACGGGCGCGGTGAAGATCACCCCCGCGCACGACTTCAACGACGAGGCAGCAGGACTCCGCCACGGACTCGATCGGCTGTCCATCTTGGACGAACAGGCAAAGATGTCGCCAATGGGGATGCATGATGCAGAGGTCGAAACCGACTTAGCTCAAGCCTTGGCTTCGAAGTCCGTCAAACAAGCAAGAGAGCTCGTTGTCAAAGCTCTAAAGGATCGTGGGCTACTCGCGAAAACCGAGCCCCACAAGATGGCGCTGGGCAAGTGCTACCGGTGCAAAACCGTCGTGGAGCCCTACCTCTCGCCCCAGTGGTTCGTGAAGATCCAGCCCCTGGCCGACCCGGCCATCAAGGCCGTGGAGGACGGACGGATCAGGATCGTTCCCGAAGGCTGGAAGAACAACTATCTTGGCTGGATGCGGGACATCAAGGACTGGTGCATCTCCCGCCAGATCTGGTGGGGGCACCAGATTCCCGCCTGGTACTGCACGAATTGCAACCGGGGCGAGATCGGCTGGACTGCGCACGCCGTCATGGCAACCGGAGAGGGTGGACAACTCCCTGAACCATCAACACGGTCGTTCTATATTACAACGCAGGCGAAGCCAATCGTATCGAGGTCGCAGCCTACAGCCTGCCCGACCTGCGGCGGACGCGAGTTCCTGCAGGCCCCCGACGTCCTGGACACCTGGTTCTCCTCGGCCCTCTGGCCGTTCTCCACACTCGGCTGGCCGGAGCAGACCCCGGACCTGAAGACCTTCTACCCCACATCCACGCTGGTCACCGGCCTGGACATCCTCTTCTTCTGGGTGGCCCGGATGATCATGATGGGGCTCAAGTTCACCGGGCAGGCGCCGTTCCGCGACGTCTACATCCACGCCCTCGTGCGGGACGCGGAAGGCAAGAAGATGAGCAAGTCGAAGGGGAATGTGATCGATCCGCTGGAAGTGATGGAGCGATACGGCACGGACGCGCTCCGGTTCACGCTGGCCTCCATGGCCTCCCCGGGGCGCGACATCAAGCTGGCCGAGGAGCGGATCGAAGGCTACAGGAACTTCGCCAACAAGATCTGGAACGCGGCGCGCTTCATCCTGATGCACCTGGAGGCGGAGGAAGAAGGCCAGGCCGGCCCGCTCCCGGCCGCCGACCGGCCGTTCGCCGACCGCTGGATCCTCAGCCGGCTGAACCGGACGATCGGACAGGTCACCGAATCGCTCGAACAGTACCGCTTCGACCAGGCTTCCAGCCAGCTCTATCGGTTCATCTGGCACGAGTACTGTGACTGGTACCTGGAGATGGTCAAGCCGGCTCTCCAGCAGAAGGACTCGGCCGAGGCCCGGCAAGCCAGGATGACGCTGATCGAGTCGTTCGACGCGCTGCTCCGGCTGCTGCATCCCTTTATGCCCTTCATTACCGAAGAGATCTGGCAGACGATCCCGCACAAAGGCGCCAGTATCGTCGTCCAGCCCTATCCGGCGCCGGTGACAAGTTGGGACTCCAAGGAGGCGGAAACGGCCTTTTCCATCCTGGAGCAGTTCGTCACGACGGCCCGCACGGGACGAGCATTGCTCAACTATCCGCCGGGAAAGCAACTCGTCCTGTACGGGGCGGCTAAGGACAGGGGCGTCTTGACTCTGCTCCAGTCCCTTCAACCCCATCTGGTCCATCTGGCCCGCGGCGCCGTCCATCTCCAGACGCTGGAGACGTGGCCCGGCCAGAACGTTCTCCGGCTGGTCATGGACCAGGTGGCGGTGGGAGTGCTCGTCGAGGGCGACGTGGACCTTCAAAAGGCGCTGGAACGGGTCGTGAAGCAGCGGGAAGAAGGACACAAGGAGGCCGCCCGGCTCGACGCCAAGCTGGCCCACCGCGAATTCACGGCCAAGGCCCCGCCAGAAGTCGTGGCCGAGCACGAGCAGCGGCTCAGGACGCTTCGCCACGAACAGGATATCCTGACGAGCAGCGAGCAACAGCTTCGCGCCATGTCGCAGGGCCGCCAGCTATGACCCAGGCGTCCGCTCCTTTATCCGTACAGATCCTGCCGATCATCCGAGCGGCCCTGGCGGAAGATCTGACGCTCGGCGACGCCACCACCGCACCGTTGCTTCCTGCACCGGTCCGCGCCCGCGGGATCATCACCGCCCACCAGCCGATGACCGTGGCCGGCGTCGCCGTGGCCCGGCTGGTCTTTGCCGAGGTGGACCGGACGGTCTGGACCACCCGTGCCGTTGACGATGGGTCGGCAGTCGAACCGGGCAGTCACGTGATGGTCCTCGAAGGCGATGCCCGCTCGCTCCTGATGGCGGAGCGCGTGGCGCTGAACTTCCTTCAACGGCTGTCCGGCATCGCCACGCTGACCGCCCGCTTCTGCGATTCGGTCCGTGGCTATCGGACCAGGATTCTGGACACGCGCAAGACCACCCCGGGGCTGAGGGTCCTGGAGAAGTGGGCGGTCCGTCTGGGCGGCGGCGCCAACCATCGCTCCTCGCTCGGCGACGGCATCCTGATCAAGGACAATCACCTGGCGGTCCTGCGGGCCCTGGGCGCCGGCGTGGCCCAGGCCTGCCGTCTCGCCAGGGAGCGAGGCCCCCACGGGCTCCGCATCACCGTGGAGGTTCAGAGTCTCGGTCAGGTCCAGGAAGCGCTGGACGGAGGAGCGGACGTCGTCCTGCTGGACAATATGACGCCCCCGCTCATCCGGAAAGCCATCGCCCTCGTCAAAGGGCGGGCCCTCGTGGAAGTGTCGGGCGGCATCACGCTCCAAACCGCCCGCGAGGCGGCCGCAGCCGGGGCCGACTTCATTTCGATCGGGGCCCTGACCCATTCGGCGCCCGCCGCCGATCTGAGCATGGACCTCGTCCCGATCGAGCGAAAGAGCCACGGACGGAGACGACGGTAGCTCCATGCCCTCCATCCCTTTCCAGCCCCTCACGCGCGAAGCCGTCCTGGCGCAATTGCGAACCAAGACGCTGGGACGTTCCCTGCACGTCCTGGATGAGGTGGCCTCGACCAACACCTACGCATCGGAGTTGGCTCAACGAGGGGCTGGACACGGGACCGTCGTCGTGGCGGAGCGTCAAACGGCCGGCAAGGGCCGGCTCGGACGTCACTGGCACTCCCCCGCCGCAGGAAACCTCTACTGTTCGGTGATCATCCAGCAGCCGGTCCCTCCCGCCCTGCTGGCAACCTGGCTGTCCTGGCTCCCCCTGGTCTCGGCTGTTTCCGTCGCCCGTGCCGTACAGACCATTGCCGAAGTCCACCCTTCCCTCAAATGGCCGAACGACGTCCTGATCGGCGACTGGAAACTGGGGGGCCTCCTCTGCGAGAGCGGAGGTTGGTCCGCCCCATCTTCTCCGAGCAGGCCGGTCACGGACCGTCTCGAGGGCTTCGTGGTGATCGGCATCGGTCTCAACGTCAACATGGGGCGAGGCGACTTTCCAGAAGAGCTCCGATCCCTGGCAACCTCGCTGGCTGAAGAAACTAGCCATGCGGTGGACCGTTCGGTTCTCCTTGCCGCCATCCTGAGCGAGCTTGAAGATTCCACCGAGCGCCTTCTCCCCTCGCTTTCCAAAGAGCGTGACCGTTTCGTCACGGAATATAGCAGATGGTGCACCACCTTAGGTCGTCCGGTGAGAGTGAGCCTGGCTGACGGGCGGACTGTGGAGGGACGGGCCGACTCGATCGGGACGGACGGATCGCTCAGACTCGTCCTCGCCGAGACCGGCACGACGTTGGAGATACGGGCCGGAGATGTACTGCACCTCCGATAAGTTCTGTGATGGGTGATGAGTGATGGGTGACGGGCAATTTTCGCGTAGCTCCCTCGCCTATCACTGATCACCCATCACGGGGTTTCATGCTGCTCGCGATCGACATCGGGAACTCCAACGTGGTCTTCGGACTGTTCAAGGACCGGGTCCTGACCGGGCCCTGGCGTCTGTCCACGGAGCCCGCAAGGACCGCCGACGAGTATGGCGTCCTCACGGTGGAGCTCCTGCGAGCCGCCGGAATCAGGCCGGACCAGGTGACGGACCTGATCCTCTCCAGCGTCGTCCCCGGCCTGATCCCCGTCTTTACCCAACTGGCCGAGACCCGCTTCCACTGCACGCCGCTCCTCGTCTCGCCAGACCTGGAGACCGGGCTGAAGCTGAGCTACACCAATCCCCGCGAGCTGGGCGTGGACCGGCTGGTCAATGCGACCGCCGCCTACGCCCGATACAGGGCCACCGTCATCGTGATTGACTTCGGGACCGCGACCACCTTCGACGCCATCACCCAAGCGGGGGAATTTCTGGGCGGCGTGATCGCGCCGGGACTCGGCGTCGCCGCCGACGCCCTCGCGGCCAGGACCGCCCAACTGCCCAAAGTCCCGCTGGTCCCTCCCAAGACCACCATCGGTCGGGACACGGTGAGCAGCATCCAATCCGGACTCCTCTACGGCTACGCCGGCCTCGTGGACGCCATCGTCATCCGGATGCGGGCTGAATTGGGGCAGAACGCGACGGTCATTGCGACCGGCGGGCTGGCCTCGGTGATTGCACCTGAGTGCCAGACGATCCAGGAAGTCCGGCCGCTCCTCACGCTCGAGGGACTGGAGCTGCTCCATCGGCTGACCCGCGGCGACTCCTGAACCGCTCAACAAAAGTCGGCCTCCCGGTTGACTTTCTACCCCGGGTGGCTATCTCCCTGCACTACGGGTGCGCTTCGTGGAGAAGAAGGACAAAAACAACAATACTATCAGCGAGTTAGACTCTTCGACCTCTGAGGGACAGGGACCGCAAGAGGTCCTGCCCAAAGATGAGGCTGAAGACCTGCGGCAGGCCCTGGCCGCCAAGACGGAGGAGGCCCAGGCGACACAGGACAAATACCTCCGGCTGGCCGCGGAATTTGAGAACTTCAAAAAGCTGTCCTTGAAGGAACAGCGTGAGCATACCCGGTTCGCCACCGAGAGCATCTTGAAGGAGCTGTTGCCCATCGTTGACAACCTGGAGCGCGCGATCCGGTCCGCCGCCGACTCGCCCGCCGGCAACGGGCTGATCCAGGGAGTGGAGCTCACGCTCAAACAGTTCCAGGAGACGCTGGCCAAGTTCGGCATCAAGCCGATCGCCAGCGTCGGGCAGCCGTTCGATCCGGCCTGTCACCAGGCCGTGACCCGCGTGGAGTCCGCCACTGCGGCCGACAACACGGTCGTGGAGGAGTTCCAAAAAGGCTACCGGCTGCACGACCGGGTGCTGCGGGCGGCCATGGTCTCCGTGGCGACCTCCCCGGCTGAACGGCAGGGGACGGCGTCGGCGGAGACGTGACGGCCGTGGAGTGACGGACCGATTTTTTTCTGGAGGAAGGAGAACGCACATGGGCAAGGTCATCGGCATCGATCTGGGGACGACGAACTCGTGCGTGGCCATCATGAGCGGCGGCGACCCGGTGGTCATCGCCAACGCCGAGGGCAGCCGCACGACTCCGTCGGTCGTCGCGATCACGGACAAGGGGGAGCGCCTGGTCGGGCAGATCGCCAAGCGCCAGGCCATCACGAACCCCGAAAACACGATCTTCTCGGTCAAGCGGCTGATGGGCCGAAAGTTCCACAGCCGGGAGGTCCAGGAGGCGATCAAGCGCCTCCCGTACAAGATCCTGGAGGCCAGCAACGGCGACGCCCACGTGGAGATTCGGGGCAAGAAGTACAGCCCGGCGGAAATCTCCGCCATGATCCTGCAGAAGATGAAGCAGACCGCCGAGGACTACCTGGGCGAAAAGGTCACCGAGGCCGTCATCACGGTCCCCGCCTACTTCGACGACAGCCAGCGCCAGGCCACCAAGGACGCGGGCCAGATTTCCGGCCTCAACGTGCTCCGGATCATCAACGAGCCGACGGCCGCCTCCCTGGCCTACGGCCTCGACAAGAAGAAAGACGAGCGGATCGCGGTGTACGACCTGGGCGGCGGCACGTTCGACATCTCGATCCTGGAGATCGGCGAGGGGGTCTTCGAGGTCAAGTCCACCAACGGCGACACCTACCTGGGCGGGGACGACTTCGACCTGCGGGTCATGGATTGGCTCGTGGACGAGTTCAGGAAGGACCAGGGGATCGACCTCCGCAAGGACCGGATGGCCCTGCAGCGGTTGAAGGAGGCGGCGGAGCGGGCCAAGATCGAGCTCTCCTCCTCCCAGGAGACCGAGATCAACCTGCCCTTCATCACGGCGGACGCGAGCGGGCCCAAGCACCTGGTGACCAAGCTCACGCGCGCCAAATTGGAACAGCTCGTGGACGACCTGATCCAGCGGACCATCGAGCCCTGCCGAAAAGCCTTGGCCGACGCCGGAGTCACCGCCCGCGACGTCAACGAGGTCGTGCTGGTGGGCGGCATGACCCGGATGCCGAAGGTGATCGAAAAGGTGAAGGAATTCTTCGGCAAGGAGCCGCACCGGGGCGTGAACCCGGACGAGGTCGTCGCGGTCGGAGCGGGCATCCAGGCCGGCGTGCTCAAGGGTGAGGTCAAGGACGTGCTGCTCCTGGACGTCACGCCGCTCACGCTGGGCATCGAGACCCTGGGCGGCATCTTCACGCACCTGATCGAGCGGAACACCACGATCCCGACCAAAAAGAGCCAAATCTTCTCGACCGCAGCCGACAACCAGAGCGCGGTGACGATCCGGGTTTTCCAGGGCGAGCGCGAGATGGCCAACGACAACAAGCTGCTCGGCCAGTTCGACCTCGTCGGCATTCCGCCGGCCCCGCGGGGCATGCCGCAGATCGAGGTGGCGTTCGACATCGACGCGAACGGCATCGTGCACGTCGCGGCCAAGGACCTAGGCACGGGGAAGGAGCAATCCATCAAGATCACGGCCTCCAGCGGGCTCAGCAAGGACGAGATCGAGCGGATGGTCAAGGAAGCCCAGTCCCACACGGAGGAGGACAAGAAGCGCCGCCAGTTGGCCGAAGCCAAGAACCAGGCCGACACGCTCATCTACGGCACGGAGAAGAACCTGGCGGAGCACGGCGACAAGATCGGCGAGGACGACAAGACCAAGATCAAGGACGCCGTCGCCGCCCTCCGGAAGGCGATGGAGGGCAGCGACCTCTCGGCGATCGAGTCGGCCACCCAGGCCCTGAACACCGCTTCGCACAAGCTGGCCGAAGAGATGTACAAGAAGGCTTCGGCCGGAGCCGGGGAGAGTGCGGGCCAGGGCAACGGGTCCGCCAAGACCGAGGAGAAGGTCGTGGACGCCGAGTTCACGGAAGTTGACAAGGACAAGAAGTAACGAAGCCGAGAGCTGATGGCTCTTGAACGATGCCGCACGTGACCAAGCGCGACTACTACGAGACACTGGGGGTTGAGCGCACCGCCTCCGACGACGAGATCAAGAAAGCCTTCCGCAAGCTGGCCCGCCAGCACCACCCCGACCTCCACGCCGAGGCCAATCAGAAAAAGCAGGCCGAGGAAAAGTTCAAGGAAATCAACGAAGCCTACGAGGTGTTGAGCGACCAGGACAAGCGCCGGCGCTACGACATGTTCGGTCACGCCGGGGCCCAGCCGGGGGCGGGCGGCTTCGAGGGCTTCGAGTTCGGGCGAGGGGGCTTCGGCGACATCTTCAACGACATCTTCGAGGACTTCTTCGGTGGCGGCGGCCGGGGGCGGCAGCGGGCCGAGCAGGGGTCCGACCTTCAGTACAACCTGGAGTTGTCCTTCGAAGAGGCGATTTTCGGCAAGGAGGCCAAGCTCAAGGTTCCGCGCTGGGAGACCTGCCACGAATGCAAGGGCACCGGCGCCAAGTCCGCGGCGGCCCTGAAGGTCTGTCCGAGCTGCAAGGGGGCCGGACAGTTGCGGTTCCAGCAAGGCTTTTTCAGCGTCAGCCGCCCCTGCCACCAGTGCGACGGCGCCGGGCAGATCGTCACGGACCCTTGCGGGGCCTGCCGCGGCCGGAAGCGCGTCTATCGCGAGCGCACCCTGTCCGTGAACATCCCGGCCGGGATCGAGTCCGGCATGAGGCTCCGCCTGGCCCACGAGGGAGAGCACGGGATGAACGGGGGCCCCCCGGGCGACCTCTACGTCGCGGTCACCGTCAAGCCCCATCCGTCCTTCACCAGGAAGGGCAACGACGTCCATTGCGACGTGCCGATCAGCTTCGTCACGGCGGCTCTGGGCGGCAAGATCGAGGTGCCGACGCTGAAAGGCTCCACCGTGATCAAGGTGCCGGCCGGCACCCAGCACGACAAGACGTTCCGGCTCAAGGGGCTCGGCGCGCCCAGCTTGAAGGGGCACGAACCCGGCGATCAGATCATCCGGGTCAGGATCCAGGTTCCCACCAAACTGACGGCCAAGCAGAAAGAGCTGCTGACGGAGTTCGCCAAGGAGAGCGGCATGTCGGCGGACACAGAAGGAGACGGTTTCTTCGAGAAGATGAAGAGCCTGTTCGAATAACCCCGTTCATCGTGAAAGGTGAGACGTGAGATGTGATCGGCGGCTTTTGCCTTCCTTGCCTTGCGTGCCGTGCCGCTCCCCCCTTTTCCATCCCTCGTTGCACGCTTCACGATCCGCGTCTCGCGTCTCACGCCTCACGTCTTGAGCAGTGCCCGTCTTCTTCATCCAGGCCAGCCAAGTCCAGGACGGAGCCGTGTGCGTCTCCGGCTCCCTCTGCGACCACCTCCGAGCCAGCCTCCGCCTCCAAGTCGGCGAAGAGTTCTGGCTCGGAGACGAGCGCCGGCATCGGTACCGAGTCGCTGCCACCTCGATTACCCGGCAGGCCATCACGGGGCGCGTGCTGGAGGAACGGACCGGTCCGGCTCCAACCGGTCGGGGTCTGATTCTGGGTCAGGCCCTCCTCAAGGGGGATCGGATGGACTGGTTGATTCAGAAGGCGACGGAACTGGGAGTCGCCACCCTCGTGCCGCTGGTCACCAGCCGCACGGTCGTGCGGCCACGGGCGGCCCGGCTCGCTTCACAGCGGGACCGATGGCAGACCATCGCGCTCGAGGCAGCCCAGCAGTCGGAACGATGGGACATCCCGACGGTCTCGCCCCCCGGCGACGCAGTCGAGTTCTTCCAGCAGCAGAGTTCCTCCTCGGTCAGGATCATCCTCGCGGAGCGGAGTTCGGGGAAGAGCCTCGACCGGATTCCGCTCCCTCGGGAGCGGGGCAAGCTCGTCGTCCTCGCCATTGGCCCGGAAGGAGGGTGGACGGAGGAAGAAACGGGACAAGCCCTCGAGAGCGGGTTCGTACCCGTCACCCTCGGCCCGCGCATCCTGCGGGCCGAAACCGCCGCCCTGGCCGCGCTCAGCGTCTTGCAGAGCCGTCTGGGGGAATTGGGGTAAAGCGATCCTGATCGCTACTCTGCGGTAATGTGCAGGATCGTCCCCCGCTCCCCCGCCGCCCAGCCGCGATCCGGCACCGGGAACGAGAGGCCGTAGAGGGCCGTCCTGGTGCTGTTCTCCTGCTCCACCCAGTTGAATCCCGCGTCGGTCGTTCGGTAGATCGCCCCCCGGTCCCCGACCACCCAGCCGGACTTGGAGTCCGTGAACCGGATTTTCAGAAGATCGGTCGGCCTGGAGCAGTCATGGGTGCAGGCGAACGTCCGGTCGATCCACCGCCTGCCGCCGTCGATCGTCTGGTACACCGCGCCCGCGTTGCCCACGACCCAGCCGTTCAGGAGATCGGTGAAGAACACGTCGAAGAACGTGGCCGCATTCTGAGCCTCCTGAGCCTGCCACGTGGTCCCGCCGTCCTCCGTCGAGAGGATCGTGCCCAGCGCTCCCGCGACTCGCCCGTGGGTCTGATCCAGGAACTGCACCGCATGGAGGGCCGCGTTCGTGCCGCTGGGCTGGTCGGTCCAGTGAGCGCCCCCGTCCTCCGTGTGCAGGATGGTGCCGTTGCCGCCGACGATCCACCCTGAGGCAGGAGAGAGGAAAAACACCCCATAGAGGGGCGCTTGGGTTCCGCTGGGTTTCGGGGCCCACGTGTCGCCCCCGTCCGAAGAGTGGAGGACGGTCCCGCCGGCGCCGACGACCCAGCCCCGTCGGTTGTCGGCGAAGAAGACTCCGCTCAGCGGCAGGCGGGTGCCGCTCGACACAGACCGCCAACGTTTCCCGCCGTCGACGGTTTTGAGGATCGCGCCGCCGGCGCCGACGGCCCAGCCGAGCTTCCCGTCACGGAAGTGCACGCCCATCAAGGTGGCCGCCGTCCCGCTCTTCTGCACGGCCGCCACGGGCTTCCGCTCCCCCGCCCCAAGTGAGCTCCAGGCCGTCAAGACCCAAAGGAGCCCTCCCGCCAGTCCGATGATCGTTCCTATTGGCCTCACGCGCGTCCCCGATCAGTCGCGTCCCGGCTGCTCCTCAAAGAATCCCTGATCCGGCAGCCCCTTGGCCTGAATGGTGAACGGACCGGCCTCCACGCTGACCCACCGCTTCGGGGTGCAGCAACTGCCGTCCGGGAGAAGGTCCCAGGAGCCCCGTCGCACGATCAAGGGGCCGGTCGAGAGGTCGGTGTGGAACTCGCGCGGCTTGCCGATTCCGAACAGGGGACGCCGGGGGACCCGCACCTTGATCTCCGCGTCCGTCCAGGACACCACGACGCCGGCCACCCCGTTGAACAAGACTTCGCTGCGGGCAATATCCTCCCGCAGCTCGATCGGGAGGAAATCGTGCCCGCCTTCGTTCAACCCCGGCTGGGTCGCTTCGGTCGTCTTGAGGAAGGTGCCGAATCCGGAGCCTGTGATCGTCACGATCTCGTCGAGTCCGGCCGCCGTGGGCGAGTAGGACTCTACACTCGGCGTCGCAACCGAAAAGGTCCCGGCCTCGGTGGCAACCAAGCCGCGCTCGGCGCAGCAGGAGCCGTCCGGCTTGGGAATCGTCCCGCCTCGCTTCACCACCACGGGCCCGCTTTTCGCGCTATAGGGAACCCACACGTCGATCCGGTCCTCGTGCCACCGGTAGACGACGGCCGGCACCCCGCCGATGGTCACCCCGTTGTCGCCCCTGTTGAAGTCCACGAAGGCAAAGGGCGTGGAGCCGCTCTCCGAATAGAGTCCGAAGTTTTCCCCTGTGATGCGCAGGAGGCTGCCGACCGGCGCGCTCGCCGGCGAGACTCCCTTGGCCTTCGGAACCCTCACCGTGAACTGTCCCAGCGGCCGCTCGACCGCCCCCCGCCTGAGCACGAGGGGGCCGGTCGCCGCATTCAGGGGCACGTGCACCACGATCGTCTCGTCCGCCCACTGGGCCACCGTGGCCGGCCGGCCGTTGAACAGGACCGCGTCTTCCGATGTCTTTGCCGTGCCGAACCCCTTTCCGAACAGCACGACCTTCGTCCCGATCGGCCCGCTCATCGGATCCACCCGGATGGACGGCAACACCTTGAGCGGGACGGGATTGCTCACGCTGTACTCCACCGGAGCGCAGCAGGAGCCGTCTGGCAGAGGGTCCGAAGAGGCGAGGCGGACGACCACGTCCCCGGACGCCGCATTCGCCGGCACTTCGACTTCAATCCTGTCGTCCCGCCATTTCCTGACCTTGGCCGGAACGCCGTTGACCAGCACGCCGTTGACGCCGAACATCGTGTTCGGATCCTTTGAGCCGGCGGTGTTTCCGAAATGGGCGCCGGCGATCTGGATCGTGCTGCCCGGCTCCGTCTCAGCCGGCTGGATCGCCTGGATCGTCGGCTGCTGCACCGTGAAGCGCCCGACGACCTGTTTCTTCCTCCCGACCACGATCTCGACCGGCCCGTTGGCGGCTCGAAGCGGAACCTTGACGACGATCAGGTCGGCTTCCCACCGCTGGATCAGAGCCGGCAGGCCGTCGAACAGCACGCGGTTCTGTTGCGTGGACTTGAACGTTCCGAACCCCTTGCCGGCAATGGTGACCGTGGCGCCCGGCGGCGCCGCGTCCGGTGACAGGACGGATGCGGCGGGAACCCCAGCCGGCAGGGTAAACACCGCCAGGCTCGCACAGAGGGCGACAACAAACCTCATGGTGATGACTCCTCGAACTCGTAACGGAAGGGCCCGCAAGTCTGCGTGGCAACACACCCCACGCGAGAGCAAGCACGAAGGCTGGTCGGAAGCACGCCGTGGAGCGCAGGAACTGAGCGGACTATAACAAGCGGGTTTTTTTCTTGTCAAGGCGAGCCGGAGGGGAGCGGCTGCGTGCGCAGGCTCGCTCAGCCTGAAACCTGGACGATGAACTCCAGCTCCACCGGGGCCTGAAGGGGCAGCTCGGCGGCTCCGACGGCCACGCGCGCATGCCGGCCTGCCTCATCGAACAGCTTCACGAGCAGATCGGAGGCTCCGTTGACGACCGCCGGCTGCTGCGTGAAGCCTTCGGCGGAGGCGACGTACCCGACCAGCCGCACCACCCGTTTCACGCGGTCCAGGGAGCCGAGCTCGCGCTTCACGAGCGACAAGGCGTTCAAGAGCGCGAGCCGCGCGGCCTCGTACCCCTGTTCGAGCGTCAGGTCCTTCCCCAGCTTGCCCGGCTGCACGACCTTGCCGTCTCGGAACGGCAACACCCCGCTCACGAACAACAGGTCGCCGGCCAGGACGGCCGGCACGTAGGTGGCGACCGGCTTCGGCGGGGCGGGCAGCTCGATCCCCAGTTGCTTCAATCGCTCTTCAGTGGTCATATGCTCTCTCGTGCCACATCGAGTTGCGTCCTACGTCGCTCGTCGGACGATTCACGTTTCACGTCTTACGCCTTCCTCACCCCGGCAGAAGCGCGTGCAGGAAACTCTCCCCCCAGGCCAACCGCTTGACCCGGAGCGCATCCGCGACCGTCTGGCCCGCGTCGGCGAAGGTCCGTCTCGTCCCCAAATTCACGCCCCTGGCCAGCCTGGGTCCGTAGGCGAGCAGCGGGACATACTCACGGGTATGGTCAGTCCCCGGCGCGACCGGGTCGTTGCCATGGTCCGCGGTCAAGCAGAGAAGATCGCCCGGCTTGAGCCCGGCCAGCAGCTCCGGCAGCCGGGCATCGAACTCCATCAGCGCCTTGGCATAGCCGGCCGGGTCGTTCCGGTGGCCGTAGCGGGTGTCGAAGTCCACCAGGTTGACGAAGATCAGCCCGCGCGGGACCAGCTTGAGCGCCCGCACGGTCTCTTCCATGCCGGCGGCATTGTGGCCGGCATGAATCGCACGGGTCAGTCCCCTGCCGCAGAACAGATCGTCGATCTTGCCGATGCCGAGCACCGGCTCCCCGGCCGCCTTCAGCTCGTCCAGCAGGGTCCGGCCGGACGGCTCCACCGAAAAGTCCCGGCGCCGTTCCGTCCGCACAAAGGAGCCCGGCTCCCCCACGAACGGACGCGCGATGACGCGGGCGACCTGATGCGGCGGCTTCAGCACCCGCCTGGCCTCGCGGCACATCTGGTACAGGTCTTCGACCGGGATCACCCGCTCGTGGGCCGCGATCTGCAACACGCTGTCGGCGCTGGTGTAGACGATCGGGCGGCCGGTGCGCAGGTGCTCCTCCCCCAGCTCCCGAATGATCTCCGTCCCCGAGGCCGGCCTGTTGCCCAGCACCGCCCGGCCGATCGCCCGCTCGATTGGCTCGATCACCTCCCGCGGGAATCCCTGCGGGTACGTCGGGAACGGCTCCTCCCGCACGAGCCCAGCAAGCTCCCAATGGCCCACCGTCGTATCCTTTCCTTTCGAGAGCTCGGCCATCCTGCCGAAGCAGCCGTCGGGCTCGCTCACCTTCCGGACCCCCGCGAACTCGCCGACGTGGCCCAGGCCCAGCGCTTCCAGGGTCGGCAGGCTGAGCCCGCCCGCCGCTTCCGCCACGTGGGCCAGGGTATTGACGCCCCGATCGCCATAGTCTCCGGCGTCGGGCAGCTCACCCACCCCGACGCTGTCCAGCACGATGAGGACGACCCGGCCGATCATGAGCGTCCGGCCCCCTTCACACCGCCTCGCCCGCGTCCGTGCCCTTGAGCGCCTCGTGGACGCGGCCGAGTACCCACTCGTCCGTCACGACCTCGTAGAAGACGTTGGCCGTCGGCTCCCCGAGCTTGGGGTGCCGCTTGTCGAGCAGGCGCATCTTCCCCTCGCGGACCACCACGCGGTGGATGGCGCCCTTGAGATCCGGATACCGGCCCGTGTAGACGGACGTAGGCTCGCGGTCTCCCGGCAGCGTGACCTCGAGCCGCTGAAGCGAGATCTCGGTCTTGAGCTTGCCGAAGCCCGGTTCGTCCAACTCGATCCCGTTGAGGTTGTACCGAAGATGGATTTCCCCCTTCTCGCCGCGCAGGGGATCCCCCTCCGGAATCTCGTAAATCTCCACGTTCGTGCAAAAGTTGTTCGGCTGCTGGCTCCGCTGCTTCCGCAGCATCCAGGAACAGGACGACAACCGGTCCGCCTTGCCGATGGCCGGCGAGATCATGATCTGGGCGTTGCCGTCGTAGAGGAACGCCGGCTGCTCCACGCTGAAGACAAGCCCGATGCCCAACTCCAGCTCCGGCAGCCCCTCCTTGCGGCAGAGGGCGTTCTGGGCCTGCACCATTCCGAGCAGCCGCTTCGCCAACCCGCAGGCGCGCGCCACGCTGAGCTGGTGCTCCAGTGTCTCTTCGTGCTCGAGGATGCTGAGGATGACGGCGTCCCCTTCGATGAACACCTTGCCGGCCCCGTAGGTCTCCAGGAGCTCGTTGAGCGGCTCGAAAAAGTTCAAGCTGAAATGCGAGGCCGGATTTAGCCCTCGCTTGCGCAACTCCGCGACCATGGTGGTCGAACCGCGCACGTCGGCTTTCAGGATGACGTGGCCGAGCACGGTTTGGGCCACCGCCCCCTCCTCGTTCGAGGCGAGGAACTCGTAGAGGGTGTGGTTCGTACGGGACAGGCGGACACTCTTGGGGTCGTCCTGCAGCACGATCCGGTCCATCTTCCGGAGGATCGCATGGTAGTTGCCCAGATCCCGCCGGAAGGTCACGAAGTCCTTCAGAAAGCGGACGAGATACCCGCGCTCCTGCTGGCAGGACAGGTGATCCACCCGGGCCGAGGCGTTGAGCAGCGCCTCGGCGGCGACGGCCTTCCCGGTGGCCTGCTGCCGCTCCTTCACCTTGGCCAGGATCTCCTTTTTCCTCGTTTCGCCGGACAGGAAGCGCCGCAAATCCTGAGCCCCGAGCACGGGGGCATAGTCCCGATACGCCGGCACCAGCTCGTAGCTCGCCACGACCTGCGCCAGGAGCCCGGTCTGCCGAAACCGCCGTTCGGCGACGGAGAGCAGCCGGCGCTGGAAGCGGATCTGCTGCTGCAGGCTCGCCGCCTTCTTCTTGTCCCCCTCCTTGACGGCGCCGCGCAGGGCCTCCTGATAAAGGCCGGCGTTGAACAGCACGTCCACGTTGGCCGGCACGTCCGCCCAGGCGTAGCTCTCCCGCAGGTACTCGGCGCGGAGCCGCTCGAGCTCGGCCTCGGCCTGCCTCAACCGTCCCTCGAGCTCGGTCCTGCACGGATCCTTGGAGGCGCCACCGCCCTTCCGGTCCCGCTTCCGCAGGCGGGCGACCTCCTCCGCCAATTTCGCCCTGGTCTGCTCCGCGGCGGCGAGAGCCGCCTCGGTCTGACCCGGCTTTCCGACCCCCCGGAAAAGGTTCTGGAGAAGCTTGTCCACGGCCCGGAAGCTGAAGACCTCGTCGTCCTGCGGACCCAAGAGGACGTAATGCTTCATGAGGATCTCGTCGTCCCCCGGGCTTTCCGCCTGCAGCAACGGGTTGGACAGCATCTCCTCGGGAAGCGACCACCGCTCTCCGAGGAGCGAATGGCGGAGCTCGCCGATTCCTCCCTCCTCGACTTTAAGCAACTGCGCGAGCAGTTGCTGGCTGAGCTTGTACCGGAGCTTGGCCCGATTGCGAGCCAGCCAGCCCAGCCGCTCGGTGAGCTCCATCCGGTTGGTGTCGGTCGTGGAACCTCCCGAGCTCATGGCCGTCCGGAGCCCCTGCCGGAGCTGGTCCAACTCGGTCTGGACGAGCCCCAGCAGAAATTTGAGCGTCGCCACCTGCACCAACTGCACGAGGGCCAGCCCGCCGGAGACCTTGGCTCGGTGAAGGGCGGACTCAACCATCCTGGCGTAACTGCTCCGGAACTCCTCCCAGTCCTGCCTGGTGGCCCCAACCGCCTGTTTGCCCCAGCGCCCGCCGCCCACGGCCTGCTCCAGCAGGCTGCCCAGGATGCGGCGCGCCTTCGCCTGAAACTGCGGGCTCAGCCGGACGTCGATGTGGACGTTGTCGATCCCCTTCGTGAACCCCTCGAAGTCGATGACGGTGACGGTCTTCTTCTGCAGTGGGTACAGCGAGCCGGAGGGAACGGCGGGAGCGAGGAACAGGCCCAGCAGGCGGCAGAGCATATGTCGCAGCAGTCTCGGCACAGCGGTGACCAGACGCAGGATGTTGCCGCCGGTGAAGGCGGGTTATGACTTCCAGACCGGCTCCCCGGACCGGGCCGTCAGCCACTCTTCCATGATCGCCACTGACGCGCTCGTTCCGATCCGATCGGCGCCGGCCTCCAGGAGCGCCAGCGCCGTCTTGAGGTCTCTGATTCCGCCTGACGCCTTGACCCTGGCCCGACCCGAGACCGCCTCTTTCATGAGCCGCACGTCGTCCACCGTCGCACCGCCCGGGCCGAAGCCGGTCGAGGTCTTGACGAAATCGGCTCCCGCCTCGAGCGCCAGGCGGCAGGCCGTGATCTTCTCCTGTCGGGTCAGGTAGCAGGTCTCCAGGATCACCTTGTGTCCGGCGCCGGGAGTCGCCTCGATGACCGCCCGGATCTCGTCCCGGACGGCGTCCAGGTCCCCGGATTTGAGACGGCTGATGTTGAGGACCATGTCCAACTCGCCGGCTCCCAGCTCGTGCGCCTCCCGAGCCTCCGCGATTTTGATCCCGGTCGTCTGGGCACCCAGCGGAAATCCGACAGGCGCGCCGACCGCGATCGGGGCGCCGGCCAGGATCTCCACCGCCTCCCTCACGTAACAGGGCGGGACGAAGACGACGGCGAACCCGTAGCGCCGGGCTTCCGCGCACGCGCGCAGCACGTCGGCCCTCGTGGCCTCCGGGCGGAGCACCGTGTGGTCAATCAGCGACGGGAGTGCACGAAACATCTGGCTCAACCTCACGAGAGCGGCCGGCTTCCCGTCCGGTTCGGCCGACGCGGCTGGTACTTGGCCACGGCCCGGTTGTGGTCGGCCAAGCTGGCGGAGAATTCATGGGTTCCGTCGTTGCGGGAAACGAAGTACAGGAACCGGCTCGGCGCCGGATAGAGCACCGCCTTGATGGACGCCGCGCCGGGATTGGCGATGGGACCGGGCGGCAGGCCGGCGAACCGGTAGGTATTGTACGGGCTGGCCGAGGCCAGGTCGCGCTTGCGGAGGTTCCCGTTGAAGGAAGGGAGGCCGTAAATGACGGTGGGATCGCTCTGGAGCGGAATGTGCCGGCGGAGACGGTTATGGAACACGCTCGCCACCAACTCCCGTTCCGCGTCCACGCCGGTCTCCTTCTCCACCACCGAGGCCAGCGTCAGCACTTGGTGCAGGCTCATGTTGATCTCTTCGGCGCGAGCCCGCAGCTCGGGCGTCAGGACCTGCAACGTGGCCGACACCATCGCCTGGACGATCTCTCCGGGCCTGGCATGCCGGGGAAAGCGATAGGTGTCCGGAAACAGATACCCCTCCAGCCCGTCCACCTCCAGGTTCAACGTGCGGATGAACTCGCGGTCGTACACCAGCCTCAGGAACTCCTGAGGGTCGACGAGCCCCTTCTGCCCCAGCAGTTCGGCGACTTGGATCGCCGTGTACCCTTCCGGAATCGTCACTTGGTGGAGCACGACCTGTCCGTTCAGGAGCTTGGACAGGATCTCCGCGGGCGTCATGCCCGCGTGGATCTCGTATTCACCGGCCGGAACCCGCCGATCCGCCGCGGTCAACCGACCGAGCAGCAAGAACCCCCATTGGCTCCTGATGAGCCGCTCCCTCGCAAGCAGGCTCGCCACCTGCTTGAACGTCGTGCCCTCCGCAATGTCAACGACCCTCGCGGGAGGAGCGCCGTCAGCCGCCGCCGGCTGCATGATCCAGAGGTAGGCCGTGACGCCCATCGCGCAGAGGGCCGCCGCGACCAGCCCTGGCACCAGTACCCGATTCATGCCCCGTTGGAATGACCCGCCCCGGCAGAAGACCGGCTTGCCAGGTAGCTCTGGAGGATGAGGGCCGCCGCGATCCGGTCCACCGCCCCCTTGCGCTTCTTGCGGCTCACGTTGGCCTGGATCAGCAGGTCTTCCGCCGACCGGCTCGTCAACCGCTCATCCCACGCCACGACCGGAACCGGCAGCGCCTCGGCCAGCTTGCCCCGGAACCGCTCCGCCTCCTCCGCCTCCGGCCCGGCCCTGCCGTCCAGCCGGAGCGGCAGCCCCACGACGACCTCGCCGACCTCGTGCTCTTTGACCAGAGCCCGGATGTGGACGATGTCCGCCTCCACCGACCGGCGCTCGAATGTCTCAAGCGGCTGCGCGGTCCAGCCCAGCTCGTCGCTCAGCGCGACCCCGATGCGTTTCGTGCCCGGATCCAGGGCCAAGATGCGCGTGCCCGCCATATCAGAATCGTTACTCGTCACTCGTCATTCGTGAAAGAGACCGCCGCCTTTCCTCCAGCGAGTGACCAATGACGGATGACGCTTCACGTCCTCCCGACCGCGCGCTCCACCAACTCAAACACTTTGTTCAAGGCCGCATCCAACCGTTCCGGCTGCTTGCCCCCGGCCTGGGCCATCTCCGGCCTTCCGCCTCCGGTCCCGCCGACCTCCGCGGCCATGTCCCGAACCAAGTCCCCGGCCTTGAGGCGCGAGGTCAAATCCTTGCTGACCACGACCAGCAGCGCCACCTTGTCGTCCTGGACCGACCCCAGGGCGATCACCCCGCTCTTGAGCTTGTCCCGGACGCGATCGGCCAGGTTGCGGAGCTCCCCCCCGTCCATCCCGTCGGCCCGCTGGACGTGCACGGTGACGCCGCGCACCTCCCGCACCTGCGCCCCTTCCGTCGAGCCGCTGGCCATGCGCAGCTTGAGCTGCTCCAGCTCCCGCTCTTTCTCCTTCAACTGGGCCATGAGCTTCCTGGTTTTGACGACGAGGTCGGAGGGGGCCACCTTGAGCAGGTCGGACAGCTCGCGGACCTCCGCCTCCAACTGCTTGAGCTGCGCCAGGGCCCCGCTCCCGCTCAAGGCTTCGATCCGGCGGACGCCGGCCGCCACTCCGGTCTCCGAGACGATCCGGAAGAGGCCGATGTCCCCCGTGAAGCGGCAGTGGGTTCCGCCGCACAACTCCTTGCTGAAGGATTCGATGCGCACGACGCGCACCTGCTCGCCGTACTTGTCCCCGAAGAAGGCCAGGGCTCCGGCCTTGACGGCCTCCTGCACGCCCATGACGTCGGTCTGGACCGGATCGTTCAGCCTGATCCGCTCGTTCACCAGTCCCTCGATGTCGTCGAGGTCGCGGGAGGAGAGCGGCTTGAAATGGGAAAAGTCGAACCGCAGGCGATTGGGCGCCACGAGCGATCCGTACTGGCGGACATGCGGCCCCAGGATCTCGCGCAGGGCCGCGTGCATCAGGTGCGTGGCCGTATGGTTGCGGGCCGCGTCCAGCCGGCTGACCCGGTTCACCTGCGCCTCGAGCCGGTCCCCCTCCCGCACCCGCCCCGACTGCACGGTCCCCTTGTGCAGGATGAAATCCGGCACCGGCCTCGTCGTCTCCTTGATCTGCACCCGTCCTTCCGGCCCGGTCAGGATCCCCCGGTCCCCGACCTGTCCGCCCCCCTCGGCGTAGAAGGGGGTCACGTCCAGCGCCAGCTCGATCTCCTCCCCCTCCACCGCCTCCTTGACGAGCCGGTCCCCCTTCACGATCGCCTGCACGGTTCCCTCGGCCTGAAGCCTCTCATACCCGACGAAGCGGGTCGGCCCCAGCCGCCCGGCCAGTTCCGTCACGACCGGCCTGGCGGTCTCGGCCTCGAAGCCGGGGGTCCTGCGCGCCCGCTCACGCTGCTCCTCGAGCGCCTGCTGGAATCCCGCCTCGTCCAGCACGAGCCCCTGCTCCTTGCAGGCCTCCCCGATGAGATCCAGCGGGAACCCATAGGTGTCGTAGAGCTTGAAGACCTCCTGGCCGGGCAAGGCGGTCCGACCCGAGCCTTTGGCCTTGACCACGAGGTCGTTCAGGATCGGAAGCCCCTGGTCCAGCGTCGCGATGAACCGCTCCTCCTCTCCCTGGGTCGCCTGGGCGATGGTGCCGGCCGAAACGCGCAATTCCGGATAGGCCCCGCCCATGCGCTGGATGACCGAGCCGGTCAGCTCGTGGAGGAACGGCTCGGTCGCGCCCAGCAACCGCCCGTGTCTGGCGGCCCGCCGCAGGATCCGGCGCAGCACGTATCCCCGCCCTTCGTTGGACGGCACGATCCCGTCCGCAATCAGAAAGGCGGTGGCGCGCAGGTGGTCGGCGATGACCCTCATGGACCGGTCCGCGGCCGCCTGCGCGCCGTACCGGTGGCCGGTGCGCTTGCCGATCGCCTCCAGGATCGGACGGAAGAGGTCCGTGTCGTAGTTGCTGTGCACCCCCTGCGCGACGGCGGTGAGCCGCTCTAGCCCCATCCCCGTGTCGATGCTGGGCTTCGGCAGGGGCTTGAGCGTGCCCGCCGCGTCGCGGTCGAACTGCATGAACACCAGGTTCCAGATCTCGATGACCCGGTCCCCCTCCCCGTTGGGCACGTCGTCTCCCGGCACGGCCGGCCCCTGATCGTAATGGATCTCGGAGCAGGGCCCGCAGGGTCCCGTCTCGGCCATCTGCCAGAAGTTGTCCTTCTCGCCGAAGCGCATGATCCGCGACTTGGCAACCCCGATCCGCTCCCAGAGGGCCGCGGCCTCGTCGTCGTTGCGATAGACCGTGACCCACAGCCGGTCCTTCTGCAGGCCCACCACGCCAGTCAGGAACTCCCATCCGAACCGGATCGCCTCCTCCTTGAAATAGTCCCCGAACGAGAAATTGCCGAGCATCTCGAAAAAGGTATGGTGCCGTCCCGTGTACCCGACGTTTTCCAGGTCGTTGTGCTTGCCGCCGGCCCTCATGCACTTCTGCACCGAGACCGCCCGACGGTAGGCCCTCGTCTCCTCGCCCAGAAAGACCCCCTTGAACTGGTTCATGCCCGCGTTCGTGAACAGCAGCGTAGGGTCCGCCTGGGGAATGAGCGGAGAGCTGGGCACGGTCTGGTGCCCGTGCCGGGCGAAATACTGGAGAAAGCTCTGGCGAAGGTCGTCTGCGCTTCTCGTCATGCCTCGTCGTCTCCGAGCACGTCCTGAATGGTGTCTTCGCTGAACCCGTAGCGTCTCAACCGGCCGGCCTCCCGCGCGCGCTCGTTCGGCCTGCCCCGGGGCGGACGGCGCCCGAGCAGGAGCCGGGCCAAGTCCCGCTCGCTCCGCTCCCGGTAGAGTTCGTCCAGCACCGGATCGGTGACGGAGCGGGCCAGGCCCAGCGCCAGCAACTCCGCCTCCAGCCTCGCTCGCCCCATCGGACGCCGGCTGAGTCTCGCCCGCGCCAGCCGCCGCGCGACGGCCTCGTCGTCCACATAGCCGAGGTGCCGGAGCCGCTCAAGCAATTGCCTAATTCGGACCGGCGACGCCCCCGTCCGGCCCAGGTAGGTCCTGACTTGGGCTTCCGTCCGGTCCCGCCGTGCCAGGTAGCGGAGGACGCCTTGCTCGAAGGGATCAACGGCGGGAAGGGAGGATCGAGCAGGCTTGCGGGGAAGCATCCGGCCCTCCGCGATCCGGTGGCAGGCCGGAGGCGTGGGCGAGGGAACAGCCGTCTTCCTCCATGACCCCCCGCCCAGCCTTTTGGCCCCGGTCCTTTTCAGGACGAGCGTCCCGCGTGAACCCGCTTCTCCTCGGCCCTGCCGTCCGGCCGCTTCTCCTCGGCCCGCACCTTCTCCGCCGACCGGGCCGCGACCCCGGCCAGTTCGCGCAGGCGCCCTTCGATTTCCTTGGCCAGAACCTGGTTGCCCTTGAGCTGGTCCCGGACCGCCTCCCGCCCCTGGCCCAGCCGCTCGCCCTTGTAGGAATACCAGGCCCCCGACTTCTCCAGCACCTTCTTGTCCACGCCGAGGTCGACCAGCTCGCCGGCCTTGGAGATGCCCTCCGCAAACAGGACATCGAACTCCGCCTGCCTGAAGGGGGGCGCCATCTTGTTCTTGACCACCTTGACCCGGACCCGGCTGCCCACCACCTCCTGGCCCTCCTTGATGGATTCGATCCGGCGGATGTCCAGGCGCACGGAGGAGTAGAACTTCAGCGCGTTGCCGCCCGTGGTGGTCTCCGGGTTCCCGAACATGACGCCCAGCTTCATCCGGATCTGGTTGATGAAGATCACCGTGGTCAGGGACTTGGAGATCGCGGCCGTCAATTTGCGGAGCGCCTGGGACATGAGCCGGGCCTGGAGCCCCATGTGGGCGTCCCCCATCTCCCCTTCGATCTCGGCCCGCGGCACCAGCGCCGCCACGGAGTCCACGACGATGATGTCCACCGCGCCGCTCCGCACCAGCGTCTCGGCGATCTCCAGCGCCTGCTCGCCCGTGTCCGGCTGCGACACGAGCAGGTCGTCCGTATTGACGCCCAGCTTCCTGGCGTAGCCCAGGTCCAGCGCATGCTCGGCATCGATGAAGGCGGCGACCCCTCCGGCCTTTTGCGTCTCCGCGATCGCGTGCAGCGAGAGCGTGGTCTTCCCCGAGGCCTCAGGACCGAAGATCTCCACCACCCGCCCCCTCGGAAAACCGCCTACCCCCAGGGCAATGTCCAGTCCCAGCGATCCGGTCGAGATGGCCGGCACGTCCGCCGCCACCTCGGCCGTGCCCAACTTCATGATGGCGCCCTTCCCGTACTGCTTCTCGATCTGAGTCAGGGCCAATTCCAATGCGCGCTTTTTCTCGTCTTTTTCTACAGTTCGCTCGGCCATAAGGCCTCCTTACTCCCTAAGAACGAAGGCTGAAGGTAGAAGGATGAATGATGAATAATGAGGGGCACAAGCCGCTCATCATTCGCCTTCATCGCTCATCGTTGTGAAATGCGCCCATTATACCCAAGTCCGATGGGGAAACCTAGTCCGAGAGAGTAGGAAAACCCACATCTTTCATGCTTCCGCCTTCCCGAGCGAGGCCTCCCACAGTCTCGTGTACACGGCCCCGGAAGGCTTGAGCTCGCTCTTCATCAAGGCCACCCGCTGAACGGCCAGGGACCCGAGGGGCTCCGTCTGCGTCAGGACTCCGGCGGAGGCCAATGCGCGCCCGATCTCCCTGGCCCGCTCTTTGATCCGACCCAGGGTCAGGTGTGGGGAGAAGGCCCTGGCCTCCGGGGAAAATCCGATCCGTTCCAGAGCCCGGTCAATTTCTCCGGCCAGGTGCGTGAGCCGCCCGCCCGGATCGGCCAGTCCGATCCACAGGACGCGAGGCGCCCGCTGCTCGGGAAAGACCCCGATTCCTCCGACCTCGACGGAGAAGCCCGGCGACCGATTCGCAACCGGCTCAAGGGCCCGCCGGATCTCTTCCACCCGGTCCTCTGGAATCTCCCCGAGAAACTTGAACGTCAGGTGGATGGACTCGGGCCGAACCCACTGGAGTCGGGCATCGGGGGGCAGGTCCCGCCTGAGCCGGTTCCTGATCCCGTCTTGGAGCCGGGCGAGCCGCTCCTTGAGCGCCCCGTCCAGCTCCACCGCTACGAAGGTCCGGATCACGACGTTCTCACCCGGCTCGTCGCCATGAGCCATTCCCTCAGAAGGTTCAGCGCGGCCTGCGAAGCGCGCAGCTTGATCGTCTCCCTGGTCCCGTGGAAGCGGAATTCGCGCGTGAGGGCGGCCGTCTGTCCGCTTCGGCCGGAGCGGCCGTTCAATCCGACGTAGACCAACCCGACCGGCTTGTCCCGCGTGCCCCCGTCCGGCCCGGCGATGCCGGTCACGCTCAACCCGACCGCGGCACGACTCCGGAGCCGTATCCCCCGAGCCATCGCCGCCGCAACCGGCTGGCTCACGGCCCCATGCCGCCGGATCAGCTCCTCCGGAACTCCCAGCAGCTCGACCTTGGCCCGGTTGCTGTAACAGACGGCCACCCGGTCGAGGTAGGCGGAGCTGCCTGGCACCTGGGTGATCCGATGGCCGATCAGCCCGCCCGTGCAGGACTCGGCCACGGCAAGGATCAGCCTTCGGTCCGCCAGGCGCCGGCCGATCACCCCCTCCATCGTGTCAGCCCCCTCGCCATAGAGGGCCACGCCGACCCTCCGCCGCACGGCCCGGACGGCCCGGTCGAATTCCCCGTCCCTGGCCCGGCGTCCTGCTTCCCCCACTTCCGTCAGGGACACGGTGACCCCCAACGGAGACGCCAGCAGCCCCAGCCGGACCCGATCGTATCGCTCGATCGCAGTCCGGAGCCGCTCCTCCAACTCGGCCTCCGGCACGCCGAAGGTGTGCAGGAGATGGCGGCGAATCCACGGAGCCCCGGCTCCCGCTTGGACCGTTGCCAGCTTGGGCGCCAGCGCCTGGCTGAACATCGCTTCGGCCTCGGCGGGAACCCCGGGCAGGGCGGCGATCAGACAGCCCCGCCAAGCCAGGGCAAAGCCGGGGGCCGATCCCACCGGATTGGCCAGCACCTCCGCCCCGGAAGGAATCAATCCCTGACGGAGCTGAGCCCGCGTCGGCGTCCGTCCCCAGGCGGCCAGCCGCTGCCTCATCCCTTCGAGCGCTTCGGCATTCCGCCGCAGGGACCGTCCGGTCGCCCGGGCCACGGCCTCCCTGGTGCAATCGTCCCCGGTCGGGCCCAACCCGCCGGTCAGCAGGACCACGCCGGCCCGGCTGACTGCGGCTCGGATGGCCCGGACGATGTCGGCCTCCTCGTCCCCCACCACCGACTTGAACCGCACTTCGACGCCGACGGAAGCCAGGCCCTCCGTGAGAAAGAGCGAGTTGGTATCCAGCCTCCCCCCCAACAGGAGTTCCGAACCGACCGCGATGATCTCGCCGTATCTCATGTCCCTTGAGGCGCCCCTGTCCCGGTCATTCGATCGTTCCGAAATCCAGGTCGAACGAAACCTCGCCCCCGCGCGGAGGAAAGACCGACAGCCTGGTCCTGGCCTTCGGGTCCAGATCGGCGTAGCGGAAGGAGGCCACGACCTTGGCCCTGTAGGCCGGCTGGTTGGGCCAAACGGAAGTCCTCGCCGCCTGCCCATCGAACCGCACCCGGACCGGCTTGATGACCCGCTCCCCCTGCGTGAGCGTCATATAGCTGTCCACGGCGAAGTCGGGCCAATCTCCGAAGATGACGACGCTGACGAGGAGCAGCTCGTCGTCCAAGACCTGCTTGATCTCCCTCTCGCTGGGCGTGGCCGAGCGGAGGGCGAAGTGGGCGGACATGACGGTCAGCCCGACGATCTTGCTCATGAGGAAGCCCTGCGGTTCCAACTCGCGCCGCGGCCCGAACCAGGCATAGAGGCGGTCCGGCGGGGTGCGCGCAGTTGCGGCCGCCCGGCCACGCTCCAAAGCCGCCTCGATCTGGGTCTGAGTCGGGTGGACCTCGATGGCCTGCCCGACGGCCGCCCATCCCAGCAGGCCCCAAGCGACGACCGGCAGCACGAAGATCCGCATGCACGTCCTCTCGGAGCGATCGGGTGAGGCGATAGCAGATCACCTGGGTCCTGTCAACGGCTCCCGGCAACTCCATGGCGGCAAACGGTGCGGCGGCCAGCCCCCCGTCCGGGTTGACAACGTGCGCTCCGAAGTGATAGGAACACGCCTTCCGAGGGTCCGGTGATCTGGGTGCGGTGCAAGGAGGCGGGTAATGGCCAGCGGTGAGCAGAACGCCAGGCGGCAATTCGTCAATTTCAGCTTCCACAAGGTGGACCCCGCGTGGCGCCGGCTTCCGGAGGAAGAGCGGAGCCGGGGCAAGCAGGAATTCATCCGCGTCGTCGAGGAATATTCGTCCAAGGTCATCGTCATTCCCTACACCCTCATCGGCATCAGGGGCGACTGCGACTTCATGCTCTGGCGGATCGGCTACGAGCTCGAGCTGTTCCAGGAGATGATGACCAAGCTGCTGGCCACGAGCCTGGGCAAGTACATGACCACGCCTTACTCCTACCTGTCGATGACCAAGCGATCGATCTACGTGGATCATCACGTCCATGAGGGACAGGAGAGCCGGCGGCTCCAGATCGTTCCGGGAAAGAGCAAGTACATCTTCGTCTATCCGTTCGTGAAGAAGCGCGAGTGGTATCTGCTCACCAAGGCGGCCCGCCAGGGCATGATGGACGAGCACATCGAAATCGGCCATCGCTATCCGTCCGTCAAACTGAACACCACCTATTCCTTCGGATTGGACGACCAGGAGTTCGTCGTCGCGTTCGAGACGGACAAGCCGGAGGATTTCCTGGATCTCGTCATGGAGCTCCGCTCAGCGGAAGCCAGCCGCTACACCGAGCGCGACACGCCCATTTTCTCGTGCATCCTGAAGAGCCTGAAGGAAACCCTCGACACGCTCTGCGGGTAATCCTTCCGGCTCCTGACTCGTGTCGCGCGCACGGCCTCCCGCAGCACCGGGGGGCCGTGCCGCTTTCCGGCGACAGCCTGGCGTTGTGACCCCAAGGAGAACCGTTGGCGATGTGCCCCAAGTGCGCCGGGTTCCTCATCAAGGAAGACAGCCAAGCCCACAGCGGACGTTTCGACGGGTGGCGATGCATCCAGTGCGGTCTTCGACTCGACCGGACGATCGTCCAGAATCGTCTCGACGGCCAAGGAGGAGAGCGCCCGAGCCGCCAGGCCCCTTCCGTCACGGCCGGCTCCCCCGATCGTCCATCCAAGACGGAAGGACGGCCCAGGAAGCCAGCGGCCCGGGCCTGACGGAACCGACGAGCACGCATCCCCCACGCTCCACGCTCGATGAGCCCATCGATTCCTGAACAGCCCCACCCCTGGCCAGCCGTTCTGTCCGCGCTCGTCCCGGGGCTCGGGCAGGCGCTCAAGCGCCAACCGCGACAGGCCGGTCTGATTTTCCTGACGGGAATGGTCCTCCTGGCCGGCACGTGGGGGATCGGGAGGGTTGCGGGCGGCGGAGCCGCCGTGTTGGCTTTCATGCTCCTGGCCCTGCCCTGGTGGGCCCTGCAAAGCTACGACGCCTTCCTACCCATCCCCGCTCCGTCGGCACGGCCCAGCTGGCTCGGCCTCCGGCCCGCAGCCCGGCTGGCCTGGTCCGGCGCCCACGACATCCGCTACCTGGGAGGCCTTTTCCTCCTGACCGCCGTCACGGATTTCTACATCATCGTGGCAAACCCCGAATACGCCCTGACGGTCTTCTGCAGCAAGCCGGCCGGCCTGTGGGGCGTCCTGGCCAAGGCCCAGTCCCCAACCCTGCACGTTCTGATCGGCTACGGCTTCCTGCGCCTCACGCGCTGGTCGCTCTTCCTGTATCTCGCCTATGCCGGCTTCGGACTGCTCAACGCCACGGCCAACTACGCCTGCTTCGGGTACGGGCGGGTCCGGACCGTGTTTCTGGTCACCCTCCTGGCGTTCACTGCCTATGTGGTGTGGCGCCGAGACCGCTTCCGCTCATCCGATACGGGGCGGGCCGCGCTTTGACAGGGCGCAGACCGATGTGTTACGACAATCACACCGTCAGGGGTTCCGGCGCCGCCTGGGCGCGCACTGGAACGGGGCACCTCGTCACATGGAAGAATCCAGCGCTCTCTGGGCGATCAGATACGCCGACGGGTCTGTCAGCCTTTACGTGGACGAGGCCTACGCGATCGAAAAGGGCGTAGACCCGAACCGCCTGGTAAAAGTGGACATTCCGCGCGAGCTCTACATCAGCGGGACCATCCAACAGATTCGGGAATTCGTCGCCACCTATCTTGAGGAGCGGGAGGGGCGCTCCGCGTAACCCCACGGCCTCGCTCACACGATTCTTTCCCGACATGACGTCACCTCTCATCAGCCCCGAACAGATCGAAACGATCGTCAACGCCATGCCCGTCCAGGGCCGCATCATGATGCGGCTGCTGATGCTGCAATACCTGGACGTGCCGCCCGAAGACGTCGAATACATGGCGGCGGATCGGCCCGACCCGCGGTTCCAGTCGGGCGGCAAGCCGCTCACGCCCTACATCTCCAAGGAGACGATCCAGGGCATTACGGACCGCGTCGCCCAGTACCGCGCCATGACCCGTCACAAGCGCGAGAGGCGGTGGCTCCAGATCGAATGCCTGAGCAAGCAGATCGCTCTGACGGAAGCCCAGATCCAGCTCGCCAAACGCTTGCTCACGACCCGTTTCGGTCTGGACGCAACCGAGTTGGAGACCCTGACTCAGCAGGCCCGGACGGCCCTCCCCAAACCGGCGATCCGGGAACTGGAGCGGAAATGGGAGAAAGACGAGATCGCCGAAGAGGATTACCGCAAGGCGCGGCTGTGCACCGAGTATCAGAGCCTGCAGCGCAAGCTGCTCCGGGAACGCGGTCGCCTGGACCTCGCCAGGCGTGAATTCCAGACGGTCAGCCTGTCACCGCTACAGGACCACGAGATCGCCCTCATCTGGGGTATTCCGATCGGAAGCCTGGCCGCCAGGAAGGTGAAGTACCTTCACCAGTTTCTTCAGGAAATGCAAGCCAAACTGAAGCCGGCCATGCCGGCCGGCTCCCAGGCCTCCCATTCTCCGGTCGATCTCTGGAAGGAGACGTTCGTCGCCCTCTCCCAGCGACCGGTCGAACGGTCGGTCGACGAGTATGACGGGATGGAAGGCAGCGAAGCGGCTCTCATGGACAAGCTGACCGCCTTCGCGTTCGGCTCCCTTCCGGAGGAAGTCGAAGGCCGCTTCTGGTCGTCCATCATCCAGGAAGCCAATCCGATGAGCGAGTACGTCAAATTCAAGTCGCTCTTCGCCCTGCAGCGGCTGCACGCCATCCTCAACGAGATGGATACTTCCGCAGAGGCGCTGGAACAGGATCTCATCGCGCGAATCTCCCCCAGGCCGAAAGAGCTTCCGGGGCTGCCCGAACCGGAGGCCAAGCCGGCGGAATTTCAGCTCGGCGAGATGGGCGAGCACATCCTTCGGAGCTTCAAGGGCGAATAGACCGTTCACGGTGTCGGGCTTGCAATTCCTTCCTCCGAGGCTATAATGACGCCCATGCGGTGCCCCTCGAAGCGGCCTCGGACAACGCTTCCGTCTCCCCTCCCTCTTGCATTCTTGCTCGCGGGGCTTTGCCTGTTCATCCTGGCTCCGACATCGGCTCGGGCCGTCGGCATGACCGAGATCGAGGAGCTTCTGGCCCATGCCGAGCAATACGACCACCAGAACGTCGTCGTCGTCGGACGAGTGGCCAACCTTCAAATCGCGGCCAACCGGCAGGGGCAGCTGGCTTACGGCTTCCTTCTGAAGGACAAGGACAGCACCGTCAAGGTCGTCGGGCTGGGCAAAGCCGATGTGCACGAAGGCGACTTGGTGGTTGTCGAAGGGGTCTTCAGCCGGCTGCGCCAGGTCGGACGCGCCATCATTTACAACGAGATCAAGGCCAGTCTCATCCGCCCGCTGGAACGACTCAACCCGGACTTGGTCGGCTGACCGTCCGTTCCGTCCGCCGCCCACCCCTCTGACCGTCGAGACGGGATAGCCGCTTGACGCGGGATCACAGCCCTTGATACAACCCAATCCTCGTGGCGGTGTAGCTCAGTTGGTAGAGCAGCGGACTCATAAGCCGCGGGTCGGGGGTTCGATCCCCTCCACCGCCACCACCCTTCGAACCCCCGACCGGGGGATGCGGAGGGGGGCGATCCATCGCAGCGCTGAAGCTGCTCCGTTCCACTGATCTATTCCCAATCACAAGGCCGCTCATCCGGTAAAAGCCCCAAGCGAGCGTAAGGAAAAACCTTGCGCACCGTGGTTCCCTGACGTACCATGGGCTCGGCGGGTGAGGCTGTGGAAGACAAGCGGCGTCACGAGCGAATCCCGGTCCTTTTCAAGATCACCGTGACCGGTGACTTGGACGTCGGCGAAGGCACAACGCGCAACCTCTCGGAATCGGGCTGTGCCATCAGCACCACGGCGCCGGTCCCTCAAGGCACAACCTTGACGCTGCGTATCTACGTGGATGACGATGCGCCGATCAAGATCGACCAGGCGGTCGTCCGATGGTCATCCGGCAACGAATTCGGACTGGAGTTTCTGAACACCCGTCCGGATGAACAGGACCGGCTCACGCATCTTCTGCACCGGCTCCGCTGAATTCCTCATTCCTTTTCTTTCCCTCCATCTGCTTTCGCTAAGGTGATCATGCGCCAGACAACCGTCATAACCGGCGGGTCTCGCGCGCTCCACGTGGCCGAGATATACGTGAATCCAAGATCAGACAGGCGGCCCTGACCGACGCCGCTGGTGTACCAGGACCAGCCAGAGGGTCCCGGCGAGGCTGAAGGCCGCGGCCGTGCCGAACGTCCACGCCGGGGTCAGGGTTTCCAGGGCCACCCCGACATAGAGGCTCGACACCATGTCGCCGACGGCGTTCGCGCAGGCGAGGATGCCGAAGCCCAGGCTGCGCAGCTCGCGCGGGAGCATCTCCGCGACCACGGCCCGCTCCAGCACCTCCTCCGCCGCGATGTACGTCCCGGACAGGGCCACGACGACCAGGAGCCAGGGCACCGATCCGCTGAACCAGGCGAGCAGCAGATTCGTGCCGGCCCCCAGACCGTACCCCCACAGCAGGAGCCGACGTTTGGAGTGCCGATCAGCCCAATGGCCGATCGGATAGGCCGCCACCGCGCTCACGAGATTGTGGCCGGCATACAGGAGGACGGCGGCCGAAACCGTTCCGGCTTGGTGAAGGCCCGTTTCGCCCAGCGCGCGAACGCCCAGCCAGACGAGGAACGTCCGTGAGAAATCCCCCAGGCCGAACAGGAGAACCCCGATCAGAAAGAGCCAGAAGCCCTTGGGAAACGACCGAAAGGGCAGCTTCCCGTCCGGGTCCTCATTCCCGACGTCCGCCTGGCCACGCTCTTTGGTCAGGAAAAACATCGAGCCGGCGGCAAGGAGACCGGGCAGCAGGGTCCAGAGAATGACGGTGCGGAATTCCAGGCCGACCCACACGAGGAGCGTGGCCGCCAGAGGCCCGGCCACGGCCCCGAGCATGTCGCCCGCCCGCTCCAGCGCGTAAGCCCGGCCATAGTGGCTCGCGCCCACCGCGTCGGCCAGCAGATAATCCCGGAGCGGCCCGCGGAAGCCTCGCCCGGCCCAGGCCATCCCCCGCAACGAGACCAGGGCAACCAGCCCGCCGACCAATGCGATGGCGCTCGTCGCCACGGTCGTGACGAGGTAGCCCAACGAGGCCCACGGGCGTTTGCGCCGGACGCGGTGGCCGACGACCCCACCGGCAAGCTTGGATAGGCTGACGAGGAAATCGGCGATCCCTTCGATCAGACCCAGCGCCGCGGGGCCCAGCCCCAGCGTCGCCAGGTAGAGCGGCAGGACCGCCGTGCACATCTCATGGCTGGCGTCGGAGAAGAACGTGGCCAGCACGATGCCGACCACGGTCGTCGTGATCCAGGACCGGCCGGATTCAGGAGAATCACGAGAGAGGGACATGGCGTCGGTTCCGCTCGGGCTCGATGCACCGGCCCGACGGAGGCGGCCTCGCCTCGCTATCTTGGGACGAGATGAATCGCCGAGGCCTTGATGGTGGCCGTGACGGGGGCCCCCGGTCCCAGAGCCAGCTCCTGGGCCGCCTGCCTGGTCACGAGCGCGCTCAAGAGCACGCCGCAGTCCACGACCACGCGGGAAACGGGTCCGGCGGCGCGGACTTCGGCCACGCGGCCGACGAGGTGGTTCCTGGCGCTGCTGTCCGGCCGAGCGCCCCGCTCCAGAGTCACGTCCTCGGCCCTGATGCAGAGGTAGAACGAATCCCCCTGGCCCTGGGGCTCGACCGCCCAAAGCCGCACCTCCCCGACAACCAGCGCCGCCAGATCGTCGCGCCGCTCGACCACGGTTGCCGGCAGGACCGTTTCCACCCCCACGATCGCGGCCACCTCGGCGTTGACCGGCCGGCTGAACACCTCCTCCGGAGGGCCAACCTGCAGGATCTTCCCGACCCCCATCACCGCTACTTGGTCCGCCAGGGTCAGCGCCTCGGCCCAGTCGTGGGTGACCCAGATCGCAGGGACGTCCTGCCCCATGATCAATCCGCGCAGCTCGCTCCGCATCTGCTCCCTGGTGGGCAGGTCCAGAGCCGAGAGGGGCTCATCCAGCAACAGCAGCCGGGGCCGCGAGGCCAGGACGCGGGCCAGTCCCACCCGCTGCTGTTGCCCCCCGGAGAGCTGGGAAGGATATCGGTCTTCCAGCCCGTCCAGTTTGCACAGCCTGACCATGTCGCGAACACGGGCCGCTCGCTGCTCGTGGCTCAATCGGGAGAGGGCGTAGGCAGTGTTGCCGGCGACGGTCAGGTGAGGAAACAGGGCATAGTCCTGATGCAGGTAGCCGACGGATCGGGCCTGGGGACGTACCAGCAAGCCGGACTCGGCCTGAGCCCAGATCTCACCGGCGAACCGGATGGAGCCGGCGGTGATCCGTTCCAGCCCGGCTAGGCAGCGCAGCACCGTGGTCTTGCCGGTTCCGGACGGTCCGAACAGCACCAGCACCGACGGGCGCCCCACCGGGAGCCGGAAAGAGACAGCGACGGCCGGCCCTCCGTCGTACCGCTTTTCGAACTCGGCGACTAGTTCTTCAGCGGCCATGCAGCCCAGACGTTCCGGTTCACCGCATACACGACCGAGAGGATGAGGAACGAGAAGATCAGGAGGAGGAGCGCCGTTTCCGACGCCGTTCCGTAGTTGAGCGCCTGTACCTCGTCGTAGATGTCGATCGAAACTGTCCGGGTCACCCCTTCGATGTTGCCCCCGACCATCAGCACCACACCGAACTCGCCGACGGTATGGGCGAAGCTGAGGACCGCCGCCGTGAGCACGCCGGCGCCGGACAGGGGAAGGATGACGCGGAAGAAGGTCGCCGGCCGGGACACGCCGAGCGTCCAGGAGGCTTCCACCAGCTTCCGGTCCACCGAGCCGAACGCCGCGGCGAGCGGCTGCACCGTGAAGGGCAGGCTATAGAGGATCGAGGCGACCAGGAGCCCCTCGAAGGTGAAGGGCAAGGGCTGGCCGGCGAGGTCCGCATACCAGCGGCCCAACGGGCTGCGGGGCCCCATCGCCACCAGCAGATAAAAACCCAGGACGGTCGGCGGCAGCACCAGCGGCAGGGCCACCACCGATTCGACCAGGAACTTCCACCGCCAGCGGGAATAGGCCAGCCAGTAGGCCAGCGGCAGGCCCAGGACGAGCAGGACCAGCGCGGTCGAAGTAGCCAGCTTGAGCGTGAGAAGGATGGCGGCCCAGTTCATGCGATCCGCGCGTTCAAACCGTCGGTCATTGACACTGGAACTGCAGTCCCCAGAACCGACGGGTCGTGAGCAGGTCATCCGCGTCCAGCCCGGAATTACGGGTTTCCCCCTTGGTCTCCCCCTCGCGGACGATCCGATAGCCCTTCCGGCAGTGCTCCTCGATCATGGTGAGGGCCTCGGCTCGGAATCGTGAGGCATAGATGCTCTCCCGGTCCTTCTTGAGCGGATAGGCCACCACGCCTCCCTGCTCATTGAGTTGAAGGAACCGGGCCCCTTGCGCGCATGCCGCGCAGAGAAGCAGGAGGGAGGCGACGGCGGCTCCGCGGCCCGCTCGCTGCATGGACTTGCGACTCACTCCGGCAACACGAACCCGTAGCGCGTCATGATGTGCCTTCCCTCTGCACCCCGCAGGAAGTCCAGAAAGGCCTTGGCTCCTTCGGCATTGTTCGCACCCTTGAGAATCACCGCCCCCTGCTCGATGGTCGGGTGCGCCGAGGCTGGGATCTCCCAATGCTTCCCGGCCGCCTTCATCGAAGGGGCCAAGGCCAGCGACAGCGCCACGATGCCGACGTCGGACGCCTTCGACTCGACGAACTGGGCGGCCTGAGACACGTTCTCGCCGAGGACGAGCTTGTCCTTGACCCGATCATAAACCTTGTAGTGTTGCATGGCGGCCACCGCCGCTTTCCCGTACGGGGCGTGCTTCGGATTCGCGATCGCGATCCGCTTGATCGAGGGATCCAGCAGGACCTCCATCCCCAGCTTGTCCACGGCCAGGGGCGAGCCGTTCGGCGCCCAGACCACGATCCGCCCCACTGCGTACTTGTAGAGCGAACCGGGCACCGCGTGGCCGGTCTCGATCAGCTTCTGCGGATACCGGACATCGGCCGAGAAATAGAGGTCGAAGGGCGCCCCGTTGTGGATCTGGGAGAAGAAGTTGCCCGACGACCCGAGGGAGAGCCTGACGCGGGTCCCGGTCCTCTTCTCGAACTCCCCCACGATCTCCTTGAACGCGAAGTTCAGGTCCGAAGCCGCGGCCACGGTGATCTCCTCGGCTCCCGACGCCGTGGACCCGAGGCAGAACCAGGCCAAAACTGCCATGACGATCCCGATGCTCCTCACAACCATGGAGAATCCTTTCTTCGTCGCCTCACGTTGCCCTCGTCGCGCATCGTCCGGGCCCCATCATACCTGACCGGAGGGATCAGAAAAAGATCTGAAGCTGGACGCGCAGGGCATTTTCGACCAATGTCCCGCCGCGAGCGTCCAGGGGCACACAGCCAGACGGCCAGGCCGTCGTCGAGTTGCACTGCGATTGGTCGCCGTTCACCGTGTTGGGCAAGGGATTGCTGCGGCCGATCGCGTACCCGCCGGTCCCCATCGCGACGTTCGAATAGGTGATCATGAACTGGTAGTCGTAGGTCCCGAATGGAAACCAGTTGAGGGACAAATCCACCTCCTTGATCAGATCGCTGGCCGAGTGGGTATCCGGATCCCAGTAGGCATAGCGCGCCGCAACCTCCAAATGGCGGGGAATGAGATAGTAGCCGGACTGGACGTACCAGCCTGTCGCGTTGCCGAGTAACCCTGGGGCGTAACCAGTGCAGGGCCCTCCGACGCTGCTCGTCTGCACGCAAGGCAGTCCCTTGTTGTGGCGATTGATGTTCTTGAAATAATATTCGCCCTGAAGCGAGAACCCGCGGTATTTCAAGACCGCGTCCAGCCCCCAGGTCGTGTAGTCCACGACTCCCCATCCGAGCTGACGGCCGTTTCCGAAAGTCGCCAACTGCCGGCGCCAGTTGAGGTTCGCCAGGTCAATGCCGATGAAGGCGTTGTCGCTGCTCGTGTTGATCCCCGGGTTGTAGGCGAAGTTCCCGGCCACCGCCAACTGCGGCGTTTCCGAATAGGCCAGGTCCCCCTCCCCGTAGCCGGGCCGCCCCGTCACGTTCCACATGAGGCGGGCCGAATACATGAACTGGTTGATCCAATTGCCCCTGAAATTCGCGTTCAGATTCCGTTGATTGGTGGGGCAGGAAGGGGTCGGGAACGGATTGCTGCCGGTCTGGCCGCCGGGACAACCTTGGGTCGGCTCTTCGCTTTCAAAGGACCCGTAGTCGGTGAAGAGCGGGCCGCCCCCATTGAACATCCCCAGATAATAGTTCACCGGGTAGAGCTCGTCGTCGTTCATGATCGTCAGGCCGATGTCCCGGCGGTTGAGCCCGTTCGCGGTAAAGGCGTCCATCACGAGGGCTCGTTCCGAAAACTGCATCGAGGCGGTGTTGTTGATCTGGGACCGGTTGAAATACACCTTGTACTGGCCGGCCTGGACGTTGAACAGGGGGAAGTGGGTGCTGGTGACGTAGAAGTCCAACAGGTTGGCCGAGCCCGGTGTCTGGGCGTTTTCCGCCGTTTCGAATCCGAGCTGCATGAAGTATTTGAAATCCGGGTTGAAGATGTGCCCCGTGAACAGGAGCCGGGCCCGCCGCAGGTTGAATTGGGAGTAATTGTTCGTCGAGCGGTTCGCCCGGTAATCCCCGAACACTCCGAGGAGCTCCGGAAAGTTCTTGGCGTCTCCCGGATTCCTCCAGGCGTCGTTCCGCCACCTCGTCGTTTCCCGGAACTGCGCGCGGGCACGAATCTTCAGAAAAAACGCATTGTCGTTCACCGAGACGTTGAAGCCCCGGTCGTACCAGAGCTTAAAGGGGCTCTGGGTCAGATAGGCGTAGGTCTCCGAGTCTTTGAGAGCCTGTTCGTACTCTTCCTGGGTGATCAACCCCTTCTCCAGAGCCCGCTCCATGAGGAGCCGCAAGGCCGGGTCCTGGGTCTCGACGAACACGTACTTGCCGTCCTTCTCGATCAGCTTCCCCGACTCCACCGCGTGAGCAGGCCGCGGGTCGCCCCACGCCGCCGTCAAGGTCACGGCCAGCAAACATGCTCTCAGGAGCCGGCTCCAGAGCCGGTCGTCCCAAGTCTGTCGAGCCAACATGGCCGCCAATACCTCCTGAAACGAAGACCGACGAGTGGATGCCCGGGATGGCGGCCTCATTACTTCTCAATGGGCAGGTCTGCGGACTTGAGGAAGTCGCGATACAGCACACCTCGTTCACCCACAGCCGGATCGGTGCTCCAGAAGCGGTTGGGCTCGAAATAAAGGAGGAAGGTGCCGGACTCAGGCGGAATGGCCGGATAGCGCAGGTCCCATTGTTCCTCCTTCCGGATCGGAAACTGTGCGTGAAAGTGCTCGAGTGTGAAGTGGAAGTAGGGATCGCGGACGGCAATCCAACCGCCGGTCGCGTCGTGCTCGTAAGCGGGATTCATGCCGGGAGCCAGCAGCAGGAAATGCACCCGCTCCTCGGGACCCGCTTTCTGGAGCGCCTCGGCCAGAAAGGGAACGAGCGCGTCCAGTTCGTCCTGGCGGAAGATTTTTTTCGGCGGGACTTCTTCGGCGAACCAGCGGAGCGGCAGCCGCTGTTTTTCCCGGAAGGAGAAGGCCGCGAGGATCGCGGCCAGGTCCCGGGGACTGAATTGCACCGGATGGGTGTAGCCGGCCGGCTTCACCTCCCGTTGAATCGTGACCACCGCGCGCTGGCTCTCATGGACCGTCTGAACGGTGTACGGAAGCCGCGCGCAGCCCGCCGCAGACCACAGCCCGCCGACCAGAGCGGCCAGGATCGTTATGTTGCGCCAACGACCACGCGTCTCGGAATCCCGCATGTCGCTCTCCGATTAGAAATTATAAATTATAATATGTAATGTATAATGTCATCACTGGCCAAAAAAATTTCCGGTCCGTCTACGGCCCGACCGGCAGGTATCCCAAGGCCTTCACGACCTTCTGGGCCTCTCGAGACTGGATAAAAAAGAGGAACTCTTCGCCCAGGGAACGGTTCGGACAATAGCGCTCCATCGCCATGGAATGCACCGTCGGTCGGAGGCTGGCATGCTCGGCCGTAGCCACAACGCGGATCCGCTCCTGCTCCCGAACCGCATCCGGCCCGAAAATGATCCCGACGTCGGCCCGCCCATACAGCAGGTGGTCCAGCACGCCGCGGGCATCCGAGGCCACATCCAGCCGCCCTTTCACATCGTCGGCAATGCCGACCGCTTCGAAGAGCTGGCGGGTCTGTCTGCCCAGCTCCGTCAACGTCGGATCCGCGACCGCGATGCGATACCCTGCCCCCCTCCCCAATTCCTCGAACGAGGCGGGTGCTTCCACAAGCGCGGCAGGAACGACCAGAACCAGGGGAACGACCGCATAGGGACGCATCGTGCCCGGAAGAACGTAGTATTTCGCCTCCAGTCTCCGGATCAGCTCATCGCCCCCCGGGGCAATCAGATGGATCGGGCCGGTCCCGATGAAGTGCTTGCCCGTGTTTTCCATCGTCGCGATGGTCCGCCTCAGGTCCAGTCCCGAGTCGTAATACACCCTGACTTTCACGTGCGGATGGCGTCGTTCGAACGCCCGGCTCAGGGCTTCAACTGGGACCTTCAAGCTGGGCGAAGCGGCAATGACCAGCGACTCCATCGCCAGCGCCTCGTGCCGCCCTTGGACGCCGGCACCTGGCAGGGCCAAAACCAAGACGCAGACGCCCCAGCCATATCGCCAACCTTTCGCTCGCCCTTTCATCGCCCCCTCGTTCGAAGGCCGGCGCTCACAATTCCCGCACCTTCCCGGTTTCTCTCGTATCGTAACCGCCCATCGCCTCCATTTCGCGGCGGAAGGGCCGGCTCACGATGGTGTCCAGCAAGACGGCGAGGCCGGGATGGACCGTGAGATACTTGGCCGGAACCACCAGATCGTACCGTTCTTCCTGCAACGGGATGAAATCCAGACCCAAGAACCGGGCCGCCGATCGGACCCCCATGCCCGCGTCGGCCAACCCTTCGGCAACCAACCGTCCCACCTCCAGGTGCGACCGTGCGATCCGCTGATAGCCGTTGACTTGAGCGGATGGAATGCCGGCCATCGCCAACCGCCGATCCAAAAGCAGCCGGGCGCCGGCTCCCGGCTCGCGATTGACCAACGTCACGTCCTTCCTGGCCAGGTCAGCCACCGAACGGATGCCCTTGGGATTTCCCGCCCGGACCAGCAAGCCCTCCTCCCAGGCTGCGAAGGTCACGACCCTGACCTCCTGCCCCTTCATGTGCCGCCGGATGTACGGCAGGTTGCTTTCCCCGGACTTCTCATCCACGATGTGGAGGCCGGCCACGTGGATCTCTTCCCGCTTGAGCGCCTCAAGAGCAGCCACGCTCCCCATCGTCCAGCCGACCACGGAGCCGCGCTGATCCCGGCGACGGAAATACTCCCCGGCCAGGAAGATGGCGGGGTCGCACCCGCCGACGACCAGTTCCTCCTCCACGCCCCGACGATCCCGGAGCAGCTCGACCTTCACAGGGCCGGGCTTCCTCCCGCCCCCCCTGTGTTGATCCACCGCCTCTCTGGTCAGTCCGTCCGCGGCAACCGTGAAATTCAGGACTTCGCCGAGCCAGGAAACCGGACGGACCAGGTACCGCCCCCCCACCCGTGCCACCTTGACGCGAGTCCGTGCCGGCACCGACTCGCCCCCGATCAGTTCTCCCTCCACCACCTCACCGGACGAGATCAGGCTGAAGAGGTCCTCGACCCGACAATTGAGCGCGGTGGCCAGCCGGAGCGCGACGGCCGTGGTGGGCAGATACTGCCCGCCTTCGATCGCGCAGATCGCCTGCCGGGTCACGCCGGCCATACGAGCAAGCTCCCCCTGGGAGAGCCCGCGCCCGGTCCGCAGCCCCCGGAGGCGATTCTCAACGTTTTCGATCGGCTCCGCCTTGTTTTTCTCCCCCATGGGGGGTCCCTCATATCAGAAGAAAAGACATGCTGTCAAGTATAGTGTCACCAACCGGCCCAAAGTTCCTTCCCTCCTTCACAGACCACGGCATGTGATACTGTACCGGCACTCCCTATGCTCTGCGGAGTCAGCCTCGCCTGGAAACAGCTCATGATGACGGTCGAGCAGGCGGCTCGAACCGACTCCCCGACTCTGATCCTCGGCGAACCAGGCTCCGGCAAAGATGCGATCGCGCGGACCCTGCACCAGCTCAGCCGCAGGGACGGGCCTCTCGTCTCGTTCCGGAGCCTCGCCTTGGAGCGGCCGGCATTCGCTTCCGTCTCCCTGAACGGCACCCTTCTCGTGGACGACATCGGTCTGCTCCCGGGCCAAGCCCAGCGCCGGTTGCTGGAATTCATTGAGAAAGGACGATCTCCCTCCGACAGAGAGTCGGCCACGGCCCATTGCCGCATCATCGCCACCAGTTCAAGCGACCTGCAGGAGCTGATCCTCGCCGGACGCTTCCTGGATGATTTGCTGTATCGGATCGCGTCGGTGAGGATCCACGTCTCCCCCTTGCGTGACCGTCCCGAAGACATTCCCGTCCTGGTCGAGCATTTCCTGCGGCTGTTTCACCGGCCCGGGCTTCCCCCTCGCCGCGTCGCCCCCTCGGCCGTGGAAGCCCTCCTCGCCTATTCCTGGCCCGGCAATGTCCGCGAGCTGCGGGACGTCGTGGAGCGCCTCCTCCTCCCGGCCCAATCCGGGCCCGTCGAGGCGTCGGACGTCGCAGCGATCCTTGACAAGGGATAGTCGCTCAGACACCGGCGTCGCGGGCGGCAGGCAGTTCGCTCGGCGGTTACTCGGACGGAACCGTCACAGGTTGGGATTTTCCGGGAGGGCAAGGGTGAAGTACTTGCCCTTTTCCGTATAGAGGACCCTCTTGGCGACCAGCCGGTCGAGCGCCGGCTCGACCGGTTCGTCGCCCGCTGGCATCTTCTGCCCCCAAGACGCCTTCCTTTCGCCCCATCCCGCCTTGATCTGTTCAAGGGACCTGGGCGCCTCGTTGCAGAAGTCGATCATGAACGCGGCCGGTCCCTCGTACCGCTCACGGGAAGGACGACCTACGCCGCGACCGTCGTAGACGGTCACGTAGCTCATGGCTTTGGCATAGTACAGGAAGGGCCGGTCCGCGGAGGCGTAGCGCCGCTGCCAGTCACGGACCAGACCGGCCAACTCCCCGTACAGGTCGGGAGACACGCGCGTGTCGATCTCGTATTCGAAGTCGTAGGCAATCTTATTCAGGTCCACAACCCGTGGATCGTAGACGTAGGCATAGGCGGCTCCCGGCCCAGTGACCCTGATGCCATACCGGTCCGGCCGCATGAAATAGGGGCTGAACCGCTCCAGCCAGAACCGTCCGATCGAGTCGGGCGGCTGCAGGTGTACGATGGACGGAATCAGCCCGATCTGCCTCCGGTAGTCCTCGTCGGTCTCTCCCGGAAAGCCCAGCAGGATGTTCCAAGACACGTCCACGTGGTAATAGAGGCTCCACTTCAGACACTGGAGGTTCTGCATCGGACTCACGCCCTTGTCCATCTCGTTGAGCTGGGCTTGGCTCAGGCTTTCGATGCCCGGCTGCATGCATTTGACTCCGCCCTGGGCGAGCGTCCGGATCTGCCGTTTGTTCAGGTTGCTCTTGGTCTCGATGAAGACATCCACGTCGAGCCGCTCCTCGGCGAACTTCCCGAACACTCGGTCCACGTACTTCATGTCGATGATGTTGTCCACCAGCCGGAACCGCGTCGTGTCGTAGCGGCTCGACAGGTAATCCATCTCGCACGCCACCTGCTCCGGGGACTTGGCGCGAAACCTCATGCTCTGCGCGTTGAGGCCGCAGAAGGTGCAATGGTGCTTCTCGCCCCACCAGCAGCCTCGTGATCCCTCGTAGAGGAGGATGCGGTCCATTCCCCGGGACGGCTCCGCCCCCAGCTCCTCCCGTTGGCGGAAATAATCGTCGTAATCCGGGGGCCCCGTGCGTTCGAACTCGGAAAAAAGGCTGGGGTTCGGCCGGAACGCGATCTGACCGCCGTTCCGATACGCGACCCCCGGGGGATACCCGTCGGCCTGCCCCGCCAACACGCAACGGGCGAGGTCCGGGAAGACCAGCTCCCCCTCCCCGATCACGACGAAGTCAATCCATGGAAAGGCCCTGAAGTACTCAAGGCCCATTTCCCCGTCGTAGTTGGCGCCGCCGAAAACGACCTTCACCTGGGGATGGAGGTCCTTGATCAATTTGGCCATGGACAGGCTGGCCACGTTCTGATCGAAGGTCGACGTGAACCCGACGATCCGGTACCGCCCCCAGTCGATCGCGGTCAGCGCCCACGTGAGGAACTGGGGCGCGATCCGGGTCTTGATGTCTTCAAAATAGGAGACCGGACGGCCGCTTTGCCGGGCGATTTCCTCGAAGACGGGCTTGAACGTTCGGGGATATTCCGCGTGCTTCGGATTGTCCCGGAAAAGCAGGTGGGAGAAGAGCCACTCTCCGAACAGGGCCCGTTTCTCGCAGAGATGCTCGTAAAGCGGGACCCCGATGGTGCGGGCGAACCGCAGGTTCAGGTAGTGGCACTCGACGGGAATCCCCTGGGACTTGAGCAGGGACGTGAGGGTTCCCAACTGGATGGAGGGATACTTGGAATAACCAAAGGGCATATTGACGAGCGCCACCCGTGCTCCGTCGCTCATAGTGTGCCCTCCAGGCTGTCAACTATACAGGGGAATCGAGAGCTCTCGCAATCCCCGGCCATGCCGGCGTGATCGGGTTAGGCGCCTGCAGCCGTAGGGGACCGCGTCAGGTTGGCTCGGACGGGATTGACCGGGGCACCGCAGGATCAGATGCGGTTGAGGGATGCCGCTGGGAAGACTCGGGGGGTTGATCAGAGGATAATGCCCCATCGGCGGCACCGGCCTCACGAGGCCGTCCGATCATGATGGTGAAAGCAGCCAGCAGTACACTGCCTGAAACCAGAGCCATGCTGAGGAGCCTGATGGTCTTGCCGCTCTCCTCGCGAATTTCCTTGCCGATCTCGGCGACGGTCTCCAGGAGCCGGTCCAGCGCCAGGCTGACCGCCATCAGCTTCGGCCCCGCATTGTCCGCCGCGTGCACCTCCGCCCGGTTCCGCAGCTCCGCCGCCGC